>NCRO01000126.1 GCA_002849045.2 Candidatus Sediminicultor secundus | reverse complement strand
CATAGACAAATTTCTCTCTAATACAGGAATTTCCTGGTTGGCACTATCTTCAATCGCCTCTTTCATCTCGTCTCGTCCTCGACCAAATTTCATTAAACCAGCCAACATAATCTGAGATATAGGAGTGGGACTTTTACGACAGGCAGAAATAGCCAGTTCAATACTCCCTTTTTTAACTAAATTTTTAACTCGCAAAACAAATCTCTTACTTTTAGTTTTAATGCTCTTTAAAAAGAACATCCTCTCAAAAAAAATAGTAATAGCAACCAACGAACATAAAAAGATGGGATACATTAAGAATCCACCTTTTTCAAAAATATCCAACATTAAATATTTGCCCCCTCTTCTTTTATGATTTTACTAATTATACTTACATTTAATTTTCCAATTTACTAAATAATTTAGTCTACAGGTCAATTTAGTTACCCAGTTACCCGGTTTACCAGTTGACCAGTTAATTCCAATCGTTAATTTTAAATATAGGTTCTCGGTTACAAGATGAAAATTAGTTGATCCAGTGTACCAACCTGATTTTAACTCTTCAACCGGGTAACCAGTAAACTGGCTAACCGGCTAACCAATTCTATACTCCCTACTTCTTCTTTTTTCCAAACTTGAAACTCGTAACTTGCAACTTGCAACTTATTACTAGTTACTCATCACTTATCACTTTATTCCTATATGCTATACGCTATATTCTATTCCTTCTGCAAAACTTCCAATCTTTCCTGGGCTTTTCCCACATATGGGCTTTGGGGAAATTTTGAAATCAAGTCCTGATAACCAGAAATAGCTTTTTCTTGATTTTCTAACTTTTCCCAACAAATTGCCTTGATATAAAGAATATCATCACCATATTCTCGATTGGAATAATTTTTTAAATATCTTTCTCCCACCTTAATAGACTTCTCGTATTCATCTTTTTTGTAATATGAAAGGCACAAGCCATACAAAGCCTCTGATAAATATGGACTATCTGGATATTCTCTCACTAGTCTTTCTAAATTGATAATATTATCCATCCAGCTCTCTTCCTGTAAAAAGATCTGACTTAATAAATATATTGCTTCTACCCTAAAATTGCTCTTGGTATAAAGATTTATAAACTTTTCCAGCTCTGTCTTAGCCATATCCTTATTCCTTAAAAGAAAATAATTCTTGCCAACTCTAAACTGTGCTTCTTCAGTGAACTTACTATCAGGATAAATGCTTATAAGTTTTTTAAATTCCTCAAGCGAAGCATTAAACTCTTTATTTTCCAGATAAGTCCAGGCTATAGCATATTGGGCATTTGCTGAAAAATCCCCCTCAGGATACATTTCGATAAATTTTTTATATGCTTCTCGGGCTTTCTGATAATCTTTAAGATTATACCATGATTCGGCCACCATAAACTTTGCTCTTTGCCCTAAACTTAAATTTTTTTCATCTTCTTCCACTTTGTTA
>NCRO01000125.1 GCA_002849045.2 Candidatus Sediminicultor secundus | reverse complement strand
GACCTTGTTTCGGCGTCCACAACTTTTCCCTACGGCCATAATCTATGCCGTCTACGGGTTTCATTTTCGTAAGATTTATAAAAACTATTAACTTTATTAAGAGATCGTTACCCGCTGACAAAGTCTTCACTCAATAGGGGGCGAAAAGCATGGGTTTAGTTGCAGAGAGTCAAAAAGAAAATACCTTAACTACAACATTTTATTTGCTGGCAGCAGTTTTTGTTTTAGCAATAAGTATAATTTTCATCCCCGCATTTAGAGGATTTATAAGCGGTACTTTTATGATAATTTCCGGAGTTATTCTGGTTATATTGGGTAGTGTACTAATTGGTTTAACTTTGGTACAAAAAGTAGAAGGGAAGCTTAAAAAGTTTTTAATACTGACCGGGGCTTCTGCTGCCGGATTTTTTGTTTTTGCCATACTACACAATATCTTTTATGCTTTAGAGCAGATTACCGGTCATATAGCTATATTAAGCTACCTGATGAAAGTCTTTGAAGTGATATTCTTTCTTATTGCAATTTTTGCCTGTCCTATAGGTTTTTTGATCGGGGTAATCGGTACTATAATCATGTTTAATAAGAAAAGAAAAATGTTGCCAAAAAATTCCTCAGATAAACTTTAAGAAAATTATAAAATGCTTTATTGATTAGCGTAAATTTTATTGGGATGGTAAGATAAAAAGAAGAATGGTACTTTTCTTTCTCTTTCTTTACCCAATACCTAATATGAATTTATTCTGATTCTCGGTTTCTATTATCTTTACGAGATACGAATTAGCGAGCATTTTTTAAATAAACTTGACATACATGTTATAATTATAAAAATAATAAATAGTTAAAAGCAAAGCGTGGGAGAAGTAGCAGGTTACAAAATTTTACAGAGAGTCGTCTATGGTGAGAATCGACAAAAATTTTAAAGGATTTGCGAAATGGACCCACAAGCTTCAAACTGAAAGGGCATAAATAGTCCGAGTAAGTTTTGACGGACTTTTCCACCGTGAAAAGGAAAAGTGTATCGGTGTATAATTAATTTATATTACCCGTACTCTTAAAGAGTAGGATTTTTCTAAATAAATAAAAATCCTATTAGAGTGGCACCACGGAATTTACCTTTCGTCTCTTGGAGATGAAAGGTTTTTTTGTTTATATACCCCTACACTAAATCAAGAGGGGTCTAATAGAAAATAATTTTAATATTAAATTATATTAATCTGTTAGACTCAATCAGGGTGGCACCGCGGAAAAAGTAGCTCTCCGTCCCTATTAATTATTAGAATAAATTGGGATAGGGGGTTTTTTTTATTTATAAAAAAGAGTATTTAAGAGTTTTTTAAAAAACAGGATAGAAGAGAGGTTAGTGTAAACTTTAGTGGAGTAGTTAGATAAAAAGAAGAATGGTACTTTTTTT
>NCRO01000124.1 GCA_002849045.2 Candidatus Sediminicultor secundus | reverse complement strand
TATACTTTCTTTATAATTATTCTACAAACCAAACCTAAATTCCTGCATACTTTCAAAAAAATATTATTTATTTTTAAAAGAGAAAAAGAGAAAAAGGGGACGGTTCTATTTTTTCGGGTCATTATTTCTAGAAGATGGTAAAAAATAGAACCGTCCCCTTTTTCTCTTTTAAATTTTTTATTTGTATAAAATTTTTATTTTTATCCACAGGTCGAACAAGAACCAGATGAGCAAGAACTGCAAGAGCTTGAGCTTGAACTCATCGAAGAAAAAGTTTTTCCGGTGCAGACTCCAAAACCATTAAAAATCCTTTTGATATTCTTACTCTTACATTTTACACAGGATATTTTACCTTCTTCCATCTCTTTGATAGTTGCTCTAACCTCAAAAGTTTTATGGCAGTCCTGACATTCAAAATCATAGTTTGGCATACTAATTTTCCTTTCTTTTCATACTAATTTTGTCAACTTTATTTTCTATATTTATATATACTCCAAACTATCCTTTCTGTCAAGAAAAAATCTATAAAGTCTCTCTGTTCAACAAAGCTTATAAAAAAACTACCAAAAAACCGTCCCCTGTCGTTGTTAGTGTAAACTTTAGTGGAGTAGTTAGATAAAAAGAAGAATGCTACTTTTTTCTATCTTTTCTTTCTCTTTTTTAACTCAATACTCAATACTATATACTCAATACTATATTACGAATTTAGTTTGACAAATACCTAAAAAGAGTATAAAATTCGAAAGTAAAAAAGGACTATTATATTTTAATCGTTAAATCCCTCGAAAGGAGGGAACGGGGGAACCAAGATTTTGGGGTGAATCTCATTACCTTTAACTTTAGTAATGAGTAGAGCAATCCTTTCAGCTCGAACCCGTCAGCTAACCTCGTCAGCGCGGAAGGAGATATGATAATCAGGATATATTTTTTAAATATTTCAGAGAAACTAAAATCAGATAGTTTCTCTTTTTTAATTGAAAGTGTTCAATAAATAACTGATTAACTTTAAGTTTAAATAAAAATAAAACGAGGTGAATCTCTTGAAAATAATTATCATAGGGGCAGGAAAAGTTGGTTGTCAAATAGCTAAAACTCTTTCTTCAGAAAATCACGATGTAACATTAATCGAAAAAAATGATACAATCCGACAGTCCGCTCAAAATAATTTAGATGTACTCACTATTTTAGGCAATGGAGCCAATGTTCGCACTTTAGAAGAAGCGGGAATCAAACAAGCAGATATGATAATTGCTGTAACCAGCAGCGATGAAGCAAACATGATAGCCTGTATGACTGCAAAACAATTTGGTGTGCCTCAAAAAATTGCCCGTATTAGAAATCCTGAATATCTGTATGCTAATGCCTTATCACGAGAAAAATTAGGAATAGATCTTACTATCAATCCGGAAAGAGCTACCGCCAGAGAAATAGTTAAATTACTTAAATCACCAATAAATGTTGCTCAAGTACAGAGCTTCGCTGGGGGGAAGGTTCAGCTTTTTGAACTTAAAGTTGAAGACAGTTTCCCTTTTATTAACCAACAATTAAAATCTATTATCTTTAAATATCCTATATTAGTTGCTGCTATTTATCGAAATGACAAAATAATTATTCCCGACGGAGAAGAAAAAATTATTGTAGGCGATAACTTATATATTTTAATTAAAAAAGACTATTTTGCAGGGTTAAATGAAATTTTCAACGAAAAACCTCTAAGCATGCAAAATGTTATGATTTTGGGAGGAAGCAGAATTGGTATTCAAACTGCCTTAATATTAGCAAAACTGGGCATTAATACTAAGTTAATTGAAAGAGATAAAGAAAAATGTGAAAAAATTGCCGAAAGTCTTCCGCACACCCTGGTAATAAATGGCGATGGTACAAATATTGATCTTTTAAAATCTGAAGGTATAAAAACCACTGATGGTTTCGTTGCAGTCACCGGATTTGATGAAGATAATCTTTTAGTAGCCTTATTAGCCAAACACTTGGGCACAAAAAAGGTAATTGCCAAAGTAGATAGAACGAACTATATTCCCATATTGGAAAAAATTGGAGTAAATGCTGTGGTAAACCCCAGAATGACTACTGCTTCTGCCATCTTACGATTTATTCGAAGAGGGAAAATTCTCTCTTTAACTTTATTAAAAGAAGGAGAAGCAGAAGTTATTGAATTAATAGTTAACCCCCACTCAAAAATTATTAACAAACCATTAAAAAAAGCTAATTTACCCCAGAATAGCATTATCGGCGCAATTGTCCGTAAAGATAGAGTTATTATCCCTCACGGTAATGATATTGTTCAACCTGAAGATAAAATAATCATCTTTGCCTTGTCATCCGATATAAAGAAAATTGAAAAAATATTCGATGGTGAGGAGGAATAAAATTGAAATATAAGATTGTTCTAAATACCTTAGGAAGTCTTTTATTTTTTTTAGGACTAAGTATGTTGTTTCCTCTTTTGTATGCCATCTACTATCAGGAAACAGTAATTAATGCTTTTATACTTTCTATGTCTATTACTTCTTTAAGCGGTCTTTTACTATGGAAATATTTTTCTTCAAAAGAACCTATCGGTCATAAAGAAGGATTTGCTATTGCTGCCCTGGGTTGGATATTGGCTGCTGGCTTTGGAGCACTCCCCTTTTTATTTGCCGGTACTTTTCCCAGCTTTATTGATGCTTATTTTGAATCAATGTCCGGATTTACCACCACCGGAGCTACTGTACTTACTCCCATTGAAGGAAATCCTTATGCAATTCTTTTCTGGCGAGACTTTATCCAATGGTTGGGCGGCATGGGAATTATAGTTTTGGTAGTAGCTATCCTTCCGGCCTTAGGAGCAGGAGGAATGCAATTATTTAAGTCAGAGGTTCCTGGTCCAGAACCGGATAGGTTAAAGCCCAGAATTAAGGAGACCGCCAAACTTCTCTGGGCAGTATACATATTATTTTCTGTTTTACAAGTAGCTTGTTTATATTTTACCGGAATGACCTTGTTTGACGCCCTTACCCATATGTTCGGCACCATGCCCACCGGAGGATTTACCCCAAGAAACTTAAGTGTAGGTGCTTATGATAATCCTACTTTTGAAAATATAATAATTGTTTTTATGTTTATTGCCGGAGCAAACTTTACCCTTCATTACAAAGCTCTTCATGGAAATCCAAAAAGCCTGTTTAAAGATAAAGAATTTCTTTTTTATGGTGGAGTGATATTATTCTCAATCTTAGCCATTGCTACAGAACTCAGATTTTATATTTATAATTCAATCTTTACCGCACTAAGATATGCTTCTTTTCAGGTTGTATCTATAGCTACTACTACTGGTTTTGTTACTGCAGATTATGATACATGGCCTGCATTTTCTAAAAGTGTATTACTAATCTTAATGTTTATAGGTGGTTGTGCTGGTTCAACCGGAGGCGCTATCAAAAATATTCGGGTTCTCCTTCTCTTAAAACAGGCCTTTAGAGAATTACGTAAGTTGATTCACCCTCAAGCGGTAACCCCGATTAGATTAGGAGACAAAGTAGTTTCTGAAAATGTGATGCGTAATATTACCGGATTTTTCTTTCTTTATATCTTTATTTTTGTTATCTCTTCTTTTATAATGACTATATTGGGGCTGGATATAGTCAGTGCAATGGCATCAGTCGCCGCCACTTTAGGGAATGTGGGCCCAGGTCTTGGGCTGGTTGGCCCGATTCAGACCTATGCCGTTATACCGCCTTTGGGGAAAATTGTTTTAACTATCTGTATGTTATTGGGTCGATTGGAAATATATACGGTCTTAATTCTGGTAGTTCCGGAATTTTGGAAGAAATAATTAAAGTAAATTAGTCGTTAGTGAATAGTGAATAGTCGTTAGTTTTAAATACAATTTTTCAGTTTTCACTTATCGGTACATAGCTAAAAATTTAAAGCTAAAAGCAAAAAACCATAATTCAAAACTCAAAACTTTTTCTCTTGTATTGCGTATTGCTTGTTACGGATGGGTTTTTCTTTTTTCCATTCTGACTCCTGAATTCTGTCTTCTGACTTCTATTCTCTTCACGAGATACTATTCACGAGATACGAGATACTTACTTGGGCTTACGGAAAAAGGAAATTCCTATACAATTAAATTAAAAGCTAAATTTAAAAAACGGGGGAAAGAGCCATAATACTTAATAAAGCTTTTCAAGAAAAAAAACTATCGCCACCTCAGGTATTAGTATTAGGGTTTTTAGTGGTAATTACCATAGGGACTATTCTTCTTAACCTTCCCTCAGCTTCCAGCACTGCAAAGAGTATCGGTTTTATCAATGCCCTTTTCACTGCTACTTCCGCCACTTGTGTTACTGGATTGATTGTGCTGGATACCGGAAAGGATTTCTCTTCTTTCGGACAATTAATTATACTTATCCTTCTTCAAAGTGGTGGATTAGGGATAATGACTATGTCTACTATGTTTGCCTTTTTAACAGGGAAGAAGATTTCTTTAAGACAGAGATTAATAATGCAGGAATCCTTAAACCAATTTTCTATCGGAGGATTAATCCGCTTAGCTAAATATATCTTAATATTTACAGCAGTTATCGAGGTTGTAGGAGCAACCATTTTGTTCTTTTACTGGCAGAGAATCTATTCCCCGCTACAAGCTTTGTACCTGGCAGTCTTTCATTCTATCTCCGCCTTTTGCAATGCCGGATTTTCTCTCTTTTCAGATAGTATAATGCGCTATAAAGGAGATTTAATTATAAATCTTACTTTTGTGGTTTTAATTATATTAGGAGGGATTGGATTCTTGGTTTTATTAGAACTTTTTCAATACAGAAAAAATGGGACCCTCTCCTTACACGCTAAATTAGCTTTAAAAATCAGCCTTATACTTATTCTAATCGGTTTTATTATTATATTCTTTACAGAATCTAATAATCCTTCCACCCTAAGAGATTTGAGTTTCCCTGAAAAAATATATGGTTCAATTTTTCAATCGGTTACTGCCCGTACCGCGGGATTTAATACCCTCCATATCGGAAGCATGCAAAATGCCACCCTTTTTTTGATTATTATCTTAATGTTTATAGGTGCCTCTCCCAGTTCTACCGGGGGAGGGATTAAGACTACTACTTTTGGCTTACTTATATTATATGTCTGGTCATCACTAAAAGGGAAAGAAGAAATTCAAATCTTTAAAAGAAGAATATCACAGGATATAATCCCCAAGGTCTTAACTGTTATCACCTTATCCTTGGGTCTGGTTATTATCATGACCATTCTATTATCCTATGTTGAAGGAGAGAATTTTATAAAAGTATTATTCGAGGTTGTTTCTGCTTTTGGTACAGTAGGATTATCAACAGGTATTACTTCATCTTTGAGCATAGCTGGTAAGATTATAATTATTATCACTATGTTTACCGGTAGAATTGGGCCTTTAGGTCTTGCTTTATCATTAATTCAAAAACGAGAACCAGAAATGATTAAATATCCTGAAGAGAAAATTATGGTAGGATAAAAATAAATTGACCAATTCGCCAATCTACCAATTTACCAATTGGCTTACATGTTAGTTTACCAGTTTACCGGTTAGCTAGTTGCCCGGTCAATTTAGTCGTTAGTGAATAGTGAATAGTCGTTAGTATATACTATAGCGGATAAGATAATTAGTATATAGTATATAATGGTTACTACCCAAAAAGTACCCATACTTTACAAATAATATCAAATAACATTAACCAACATATCTGAATTATTTACTCATAGCACCTTGAAAACTTAATCAGCAAAAATGGCTAAAACCCTTTATTTTACTTGCGTTTTATGGTATAATAAATCATAAAAATACTAACAAATAAAGGAGGTTGCCGATGTCCTTTCACCCAAATAACGCACAACAAATGGCCATTAATGATTCCCTATTATCACTAACTGAAAGAGAAAGAAAATATCTTATGAGCTCCTGGGCAGAAACATTTAGCAAGAAGATATTCCCTTTCATAAAGGAAGACCGGTTTAGCATATTATATAGTGATAATCCTGCTTCCCGGCCTAATAATCCGGTAAATGTCTATTTCGGACTCCTCATCTTAAGAGAGATATTTAACCAATCAGATGAAGAAGCCCTTAATTCTCTAATGTTTGATATCAGGTACCAACATGCTTTACATACCACCAGCTTCCAGGAACAGCCGGTATCCAAAAACAGCCTGACTAACTTTCGGGCAGCGGTATACAGATACAACCAGGAACACGGGGTTGACCTCATCCAGGAAGAGATAGAAGTACAGGCTAAATCTTTCTCTAAACTCCTTAAAATAGATGGTAAGATCGTCCGAATGGACTCCTTGATGATAAGTTCTTCTTGTAAAAAATTGTCTCGCTTAGAAATTATCTACTCTACAGTTGCCAGACTCATAAAGATAATAGATAAAAATACTACCCTACCGGAATACTTTAAACCCTATTTAGATGAAAGCCATTATAATGATACCATCTACCGCTCCAGGGATAAAGATTTAAATACTAAAATCAAGAGAGTACTAAAAGATGGCTTAAAACTGTATTCATTATATAGAAAGGATAAAGAGATAAGCAATACCGAAGAGTTTAAACTCCTTAGCCGCATGTTAAAAGAACAAACACGAAAAGGTAGGATAAAACCTTCTAAAGAGATAGCCCCCAATTCCTTACAAAACCCTACTGACCCGGATGCTACCTACCGCAAAAAAGGTAAGAAGAAACACATCGGTTATACCGCCAATATCATAGAGAAGTTTGATGATGACCATCGGATGATCACCGGCTATGACTTACAAAAAAATACCTACAGTGATCAGAAATTCGCTAAGGATACCATTTCCAAATTATCTGTAGAAATGGATGGAGTAACTGCTCTGGTTGATGGTTCCTCTTATACACATCTGACGCTGCCGACGACGGCTTCGTGCTAGACCT
>NCRO01000123.1 GCA_002849045.2 Candidatus Sediminicultor secundus | reverse complement strand
GAACTAAATCAGCAGAAACCGTAGTAGTCCGGGAAGCTGATACTGAGACATAACTACTCCAATCCTGGTAACCTGCCATTACCATCTTAATCCGATGCTGACCTGCAGTAACCCTGTCTAAATTTAAAGGAGTTTTCCCTTTATAAACATTGTCCAGATATACCTTCGCTCTTTGAGGTTGGGAAATTGCTACAATCCTGCCATAACGAGTGGGAGAAGTTATTGGTCTTACCATATAACTCAATATATTACTCGAAGTCCAGGCAGTGGGAGGTAAGGATATTACTATACCCTTAATGGTGATGGTAAAGTTTTTAAAATCTTTGCTTACTTCTGGCATAAATTTTTTAGAGATAAGATCTTTTTCCCTATTACTTAGAAGTATGGGTCTGGTGGTAGCAAATCCCTGAACGTATTCAATCCCTGGTCTGGTATGTGGGTCAATCAGCCCTTCAACGGAATGAATTTGTCCGGCTCTTACAAAATTATGTGGTGAATACTGGTTGGGGAAGATAATTTTCACTCTACCTTCGGTGTCATAGCTATAAAGCGTTACAAAGGAATCCCGAGAGGCCTGGAAGGAAATCTTAATCTTCTCCCCAGAGGAATAAGTAGCTCTTCTTTCTTTATCCAGCCACAATCTCAGAGAAAATGGGGGATGAGGATTGATAATTTGAATGCTTTTCATCTTTTCGACTTCCTCCGGACTGGGGCTTTGAGCAAAATTAATTCCGGAAATACCCAGCCATAGAAAAACTACTAAAGCAATAAAAATGCAGGCAAATATTTTTCCTTTTTTTTGAAACAATATACCTTTTGACATTTCTTATAATCCTCCTTTTTTTTCGTATATCGTATATCGTAAAAAATTGGTTAGCTGGTTACTTAGTTAGATAGTTAAGAAAACAAATTCAAGGTAGAAAATTAATTTTTTGTTTATAGTTTTTAAACGAGATTGCCGCGTTCCCTGTGGTCGCAATGACATTTTAAACTGGAGAAACGCCTATCCTACAGTTTTATCTTATATCTAGCCAACTGGTAAACGGTAAACAGGTTAATTGAATAATCTTACAACTTGCATCTTGCATCAACTAACTAACCAGCTAACTACTCTCACGCTATCCACTTACTTTTTATTATACCATAAAAAATAAGCAAAAATACCCCGTAAAATCAAAGAGATACTAAATTGTTTTCCTTGCTAAACACTTAGAACCCTAACTTAAATAAAGACCTTGGGGCTTTTTTACAAATAAATTACCCTCAATAGGTTAAAACACTTGCAATATATAGCAACTTCTCTTATAATTACATAACATATTTCTTTTTCGGGTGGTAGATTAGATTAAATATATTAAAAAATGCTTGAAAATAGCATTTTTTCTAAAAAAATTAAAAATAATTTCTAAAAAAAGAAGGATTTTTAAAATACTTGTCGTATACTATATAAGTAGTAGCAATGAAATGCTTACGAATACTTATATTTTGCCCCTATTTTTACAGGGTATTTTGTTTGAAAAAACGAAAGGAGGTGTAAACAGTGAACAAAGGAGAATTAATTGATAAGGTAGCAGGTGAAATCGGTGTTACTAAGCGGGAAGCCAAAAAAGCTGTCGAATGTGTATTCGAAACCATTACTAATTGCTTAGCCAAGGGTGATGCAGTTAGATTAGTAGGATTCGGAACTTTTGGTGCCAGACAAAGAGCTGCTCGAATGGCAAGAAATCCACGTACTGGCGAAAAAATCCAAGTAAAAGCTATGAAAGTACCTTTCTTCAAAGCAGGCAAGGAATTAAAAGGGAAAGTAAAATAAGAAAATATTTTAATTATATTAACAAGTTTAATTGTAAATAGGCCTATCCAGGTAATTTTTTAACACCTGATAGGCCTATTCCTTTGATATATTAACTACTTCTTTATCTTCTATATGCACACCTTGAATATTTACATTTACCCCGGTAACTTTAAGTCCAGTTTTGGTTTCTAATTCTCCTTTTACCTTCTTCTGAATTTCTTTAGCTACATCAATTATTATAGAACCATACTCTAAAATAACCGAAATAGTGGTAGAAACTTCTTTGTTTTCTCTAAGGTCAACATTTATCCCTTTTTCTAATTCTTTGGTCCCCAATAAAGTTCCTATCCCACCTTTGGCGCGAGTAGCCAATCCGGCTACTCCGGGTATACCGATTACTGTCCGACTAATTATGGTCGCTATTACCTCGGGTACAATATTGACTTCTCCCAAAATTTCTTTGGCCTTAACTTTTTCTTCTTTCTTCTCTTCTTTCTTTATTTCCCCAACTATTTTTTCGGTTTTCTGGGTAGGCACATCCACTACTTTCTCTTTTTTCTCCTTTTTTTTGTCCATACTAATCTTAACTCTCCCTTCTCTACTCTAATATTTTTCAAATCTTCTTTTTATGAGAAATCACTTTAGTTATAAATTGCTTTTTAAGCTAATTCCGTATTTTTAATAACTTCTAAATTCTTCCTGTCACTTTTCACCTGAAGTGACATCGGTAATAAAATCTTTTATCCGGGTTTGACCAAAAATTTAATAGCGGTCCTCTCTTCTCCTTCAATTTCTACATCTACAAAAGCCGGTATACAGATTAAATCAACACCACTGGATGCGGTAAAACCTCGAGCAATAGCAATCGCCTTAACTGCTTGATTTACTGCCCCTGCTCCAATAGCTTGTAATTCTGCTTTTCCTTCTTCCCGTATTACTCCTGCTAAAGCACCGGCTACTGCTTTAGGATTCGACTTAGATGAGACCTTTAACAGCTCCATTCGTTTCTCCTCCTTATAATATTGAATGCTTTATAAAATATCCACATCTACTAATCTATGTATGCTATTTTTGTTAACTTTTGTTTCTCGCTCTTTTCACTCTTTTACAGCCTGAGGAATACCTATTTTTCAAATCACCTCCAATTATTATACTCGAAAATCTATGGTACATTTTATTTCAATTATAGCACATTTAGTTAATATTATTTTATATTTTCGCTATTGATTTTATCTGCTGATAAGTTTTAATTGTAATATCCGGTGATAAATAAGGTAAAAGTGCATCATTGTGAAAAAGTGGGTCAACATCTCCCTTTAAATTAAAATAAGTCCTGGCTTCGTCCCAGACTTTCGTACCCGGGATGGTCGAAAACTTGGCTAAACGCGGATGGGCACCACAATCTATCACAAAACGGATGGAATCAATAATTTCCTGAACATCCTGTCCGGGTATCCCAATTAAAAGATAGGCGCCGATTTGAGGAGGCTTAAATCCTGCTTCTAAAAGGCAATTCACCGCCTTTTTAAATTCAATATTAGTGATCTTCCCTCCTGTCTCTGATTGGACCCGGGGATTTCCTGTCTCAAAACCCAACCTGATGGTCTCTACTCCTGCCTGGTACATCTTGTAAGCTATTTCTTTATTTATCATTCGGGCATGAATTCCATTGGGAGTATGAAGCCTGATGGCCAGTTTTTTATTGATTAATTCCTCTAAAATAACCAAAAAATTATCTTCCGAATTTATCAATAAGGCATCATCATAAAAGACAAAATCTTTTACTCCCCTTCTCTTGTTCCAATATTCTATCTCCTTTGCGACTCCTTCAGGGTCTCTAAATTCCAGTTTGGGATTTATCTTAAAAGAAGCGCAATAACTGCAACGGTAAGAACAGCCCCGAGATGATAAGATAGAAATATAATCAAGATGCGAATAGAGGTCCCAGGCAGGATAAGGCAGGTTATCTAACCCTTTTTCATATTTTGAATAATCATTTTTGTTCCCTGCATGCTGTTCTAATATTTTTATTAAAGCTCTTATGCTATTTCCTTTTATTACATAATCAGCACCGGAGAATTTAAAGGCATGCTCAAAGCATAAAGTAGCATAGACCCCTCCTAAAATTATGGGAATATCGGGAAAATTTTTTTTAATTATCTCTATCGCCCTGAACACTCCGGGATACCAGTAGGTCATAATAGAGGTAATCAATACTCCATGGGGCAAAGGTAGCTTTTTTAATTTATTCAGGAAAATTTCTTCAGTAATCCCATACCGGCTATATTGACGGGGTATATTTTTTAAAATTGCAGGTTTTTTGACTTCTTCTTTATAGAAAGGGCCCCGGCCAAATTCATCTTTTTTAGGAAATTCTCTATTCTTTAACTTTAAAATCTCCTGATTATAACGATCCATACAATCTATATAACTAATCTTATAACCCTGCTCTCTCAAGATGTTGGCAATATACAATAGCCCTAAGGGTTTAGACCAGAAATCATAAGCCGTAAAATCATAAATCCAAGGATTAATCAACAACAGATTATAATTTTTTTTCATCAATAATTTAGTTCTTTTAATTTTAATTTTAATTTTCTAAAACAAAATCTGTTCTGCTACAGTTAAGTCGTTGCGAAAAACAAAGCAAGCTTGCCCCCCCCTGTTTTCACAGGGGCAGGCTCTGCGAAAGCAGGGGAAGCAATCTTAATAAAATTTACACTATCCATAGATCTCAGTTCATTCAGTTGGTTACTTAAAAAGGCCCCGCGATAAAAAAGTTCCTCTCCGCAAGAAAAATATCATTGATATACACTCTTACTTTCCACTCTCCGGGTAACCGAGAGGCATAATTATCCTTAATTTTTATCCAGTACCAGGTGCGATAATTAGTGTAACTACCAGCTTCCATCTCCACTTCTCCCCGGTGATACAATTTACCCTGAGGAGTAATCCATTCCCACTTAAGCAGAAACTTCTCTGCAGAATCATAAGAAAATCTAAACCAGGTAACTACTTTCTCATCTTGGGGAAAGAAAAAATTGGTCTCTCGTAGTGGATTCTTTTCCAGAACATCTCTACAAAGAGCAATCTTTTGAAGATATTCCGAATCCTTAACTACCTCCTGCGCCATACTTACTCCAGAAAAAATCATTAAAAATACGGAATTAGCTTAAAAAGCAATTTATAACTAAAGTGATTTCTCATAAAAAGAAGATTTGAAAAATATTAAAGTATGGAATTGAGAGTCAAGCTTAGTATTGACAACAACAAAGGAGAAAAAAGAGAAAGTAGTGAATGCGCCAACCCAGAAAACAGACACAATATAGAGGTAAAGAAAGAAAGCAGAGAAGCAAAACACAAACATACA
>NCRO01000122.1 GCA_002849045.2 Candidatus Sediminicultor secundus | reverse complement strand
ATCCAACATTTAGCAGAAGGTTTTTCCTGGTTAGCCGAAAGCTTAGCCAATTTAGCAGAAATTGCTGACTGGAAAGAAGAAAGGGAAGAAGACCTGAAGAAGATAAGATTGATATCAGAACAATTAATAAAAGGAGCCGAAGAAGAAGGATTGGGATTAGCTCGTCTACATACTGAAACTTGTAAACCGAAAACTGAAAACTGTGTAGCGCAGCTTGCACCTTACACCTTGCAGCCTATCTTAGAAATCTACCGACACCGCCCGGATAGAATTATTTTTATGGGGGAAAAGATTGAAGTAACTGCTACAGAATTTTCTTTAATTCATCTCTTAGCCCAGCACAATGGGCAGGTAATGAGTTATGATGAACTTTTAGATACACTCTGGAAAGATGAAGAAGATGCTATCTATAGTCGGGTAAGTTATCATTTTTCTAAAATCAGAAGTACTATTTTAAAAACTATTGGAAAAAGCAAAAGAAATAAAGAAAAGGTGAAAAATATTTTTAAAGTAATTTCTCGAAGGGGGATAATGTTGAATTTAGAAGAAGATAAATTGAAAATAAATTAAAGATTTTTGCTTTTATTGCTCTAATTTGAAACAAAAACTACCTCAATTTTTTAAAAAAATAATATTTTTTTCTTGATTAAAATCCAGATAACCATTGTGTTATCTGGATTTTTTTTATTCCTTTAACTCTTAAATGAAGCAAAGAAAAAACAATGAAAAAACAATGAAAAATCATAGAGAAAACTCGATACAAGAAATTTTTTTTATGTTGTAATTATAGTGGTTAGTGAAAATGCAGTAATGAGTGATGTGCGGAAAGACAGCGTGCCGTAGCTATTTTTTCATCATGGCTACGGCGTTATACTGCAAAACACCAAAGAATAAATACTAATTGCAACGGAGGAAAAGTATGGAAAAAGAAAAACTAAATAAGCAATATGAACCAAGTAATTATAGTTTTACCATGGTACCTGATTTTTTTTACAGAAAGTTGATCAAGGTGATGGGGGCAATTCCCAGTTTGGTCTATCTTGCCCTTTTATCTTATTGTCACAAGAAAAAATATATTGCCTGGCCATCTTTAAATACCATGAGCCAGGAGATGGGAATGGCAAAAACTACGATAATTAGAAATTTAAATATTTTGATTAAACTAAATTTTATTAAAAATATCGCCAAGGATAATTCCTTTAAAAATTATTATCACCATAATGTCTATCAAATCACTCCTCCGGAAAAGATACTCTTATCCTTTTTTTCCGATGCTAAAAATAATGCATGTGGTGGTAGCGAAACGATACCACCGGGGTTTCAAAACGCTACCGACAGTGGTAGCGGAACGATACCTCAGGTGGTAGCGGAACGCTACCCTAATAATAACAATTTTAAGAATAACAATATAACAACAACAAATAGAGAAAATGTTGCTGTTGATTTTAAAAAATTAAAAGAGAAAGGAGAAGAAAGAATGAGAGCAATAAGAGAACGGTTAACGGATTTAGATATTGAGGGAAAATTTATTGAGCAATTACTGAAAGACTATCCCCTAAGAAAGATTGAGGAGAAATTAGACCTGCTGATGGAGAGGAAAAATATTAAAAGCCCTGCCGGTTGGCTGAGTGCAGCACTAAAGAATGATTATCATGACCCGGAACAAGAAAGATATGATGAAGAACCCGCAGAAGAAAACGGCAATCTCAAAAGTAGGGGCACGATGCATCGTGCCCTCAACGAATCGGGACAGATAGATCCGTCCTCTACAAAAAACACTAATACCTCGGAACAGGTTTATCGCGAAAAAGCCCTGAAGGCAATCAAGCTGATTCAAGATAATCTCTCTGCTCGTAAATCCCCTTCTCCCCCCGGGGAAAAGAGCCGGAGTAATAGAAAACCGTAAACCAAAAACTAATCTACGAAAGGAGATTCAAATGTCCGAATTAAAAGAATTAATCGCTAAAGCCAAACAAAAAAATATAAAGGCGATGGAGGAACTGTTCAATCAATTTAAACCCTTACTAAAATCAAGAGCCAAAAGATATTCCCGGATAGGATTAGAATATGATGATGTCTTTCAGCAGGGAGCACTGCTCTTTATCCTGGCGGTCTATGACTATGAGGAAAAACCTCCGGTTACCTTTTCTCATTATATTAAAAAAAGAATCGATTGGGGTTTATGGGTCTATTACCGGAAATATTTTAAACAACAGTTAGAAATTTCTTCTGGTCTAAAAATAGGTGACTGAGACTTACAGGGGTGTATGGCAATACGCTCCTACTAAATATCGGAAGGAGGATAATGCTTTTGAATACCTTAGAAAATATCTTACGGGAAGTAGATATGGAAAGAGGCTACCAACTTCTAACTAAAAGAGAAAGAAATATTATCAGTTTGTATTATCTCGAAGGATACAAAGATGAAGAAATCGCAAACCATTATGGAGTTACTCGACAAAATATATTTAAAATTAGAAAGAATGGAATAATTAAATTGAAAAAGAAAAAATATTTTAAAAATTTTTTATAGCAAGGTTTCTTTTTCACCTCTTTTTTGCTCTTTATAAGTAGAGGGTAAATTAGACATTAGTGAATAGTGAATAGTCGTTAGTTAAGAAAAACAGAAAATCGAAAACTAGAAGTGTTCACTTGCAACTTGTAACCTGAAACTTGCAACCCTATACCCTCAATTACACTTAATGGGAAAGGAGGTGAAAATAAATGGCCGTAGTAGTAACCGTCCCCCGTGATTCAGCCCTACAGTTAAGATTGGTAGTAGGCAGCAACCCGGAAACCGGAGCACCTATCGTTAACAGCAAGACCTTTACTAAGATTAAATCTACTGCTATCGAACAGGATGCCTATGATGTAGCCACTGCTTTAGTGGGTCTGCAAAAGTATCCCCTTAATGAGATCAGATTCGAAAAAGAATTCCAATTAACTGAATAGTAATTTATTAGTCAAGCTAAAAACAGTGATGAGTGATAAGTAATCTGTGATAAGCCTAATTATTTAAGTAATGTAACCCTCTCATTACTCATTACCTGTCACATATCACGCTAATAGACCTGTAGGTCAATTAGCTAAGAAGGAGGTGAAAAAAATAATGGCCACCGAATTAGGAGAAGTAACCAGTTATAAGAGACTCTATCTGCAGTTTAGAGATAGTGCCGGCAAAACCATAAATCTGACCCTGAATAATCCCAAGAACATAGATGACGGAGATTATGCTGACTTTGCAGAACAAGATGCAGTTATTGAAGGAGTGATGGATACTATCATCACTAAGAACATCTTCCATAATTATGGTAATGACTTGGTAAGCAAAGTCAATGCCAGGATACTCGATTATAAGTCTACTGATGTTATGGATGTTTAACTAGTCGTTAGTAATGATTTTAGTAGAAATGCTAAAAACTTAGTAGCAGTTAGCTAATGACTCCTTGGTAAAGGGGACAGGTAGTTTTTTAACATAAAAAAATTGCCTGTCCCCCTGTGAGTCTCATCACACATTACAGATTACGCTAATCGACCCATTGGTCGATTAGCCAGGAAGGAGGAAATCAATGTTAGAAGCAATCTTAAGTAAATATCTACTCAATGCCCTACTATTATCTCTCGTTTCTATCTTCTACAGTTTCTTAAAGAACAAATTGGGAGAAGACAGAGCAAGTACTATTAAAGATGCTATCCTCTCTGCCATGCTCTGGGCGGAAGAAGAATTAGGGATAGGAAATGGTAACAAGAAATGGGAGATAGCCTGGAAGAAGTTAATAGAGATACTGGCTGATAAGAATATTAAGTTAAGAAAATCTGAAGAGAAAGTGGTAAAGACTATGATGAAAGCCAATGTAGGGAAGATTAACCAGCAGAGATATGATTTGTTGTTGAAGAGGAAATTAATAAAAGATAAAAAGATCGTTCAGCAGTCACTCTTAACTAGTCGTTAGTGAATAGTGAATAGTCGTTAGCAAGAAGTTAGAGTAGAGCGCTTAGCGTATAGGAGTGGGTGTAAGTACAGTTAGTTAGTTAGCTGGTTACATGGTTAACTAGTTAACGGTTGAGAATACAGGTATGAGATTCAATTAGTCTACCGGTCTTCCCGTCTACCAGTCGGCCAATTAAGAAAATACAGAGACTAAATTACTCACCCCCACCTTAATCCTCCCCCCTCAAGGGGGAGGAGATTTGAGAAATAATACCAATTTACTTTTTCAAGGTAGAGGAGATTGTTTCCACTTCTTTCACCACGGCACGCCGTGGTGCTGTAACTCGCAACTTGCAACTATTTCCGACGAAGGAGGAAATTTCCATGCAAATGCTAAACAGTATCAATAATCTAAAAGTAGCCAAACATTTTAACTTATCCGAATTTGCCTGTCCTTGCTGTAATCTGGTTATGCTGCATCCCAAGCTGCTTGCCAAATTGGTAGAATTAAGAAATACCTTGGAAAAACCGGTTTACATCACCTCCGGATATCGCTGTCCGAAATATAACCATCAGATTGGAGGGGTACTAAACAGTTACCACTGTATCGGACTGGCGTCAGATATCAAGGTAAAAGATATCAATCTGATTACCCTTTTGGAGGTATGTGAGAATATTGATTTTGCCGGCATCGGGTTGTACGAGAAGAAGAACTTCTTGCATCTGGATGTGCGGCCAACCAAACGCATCCGCTGGAGGGAATAATTAGTCGTTAGTGAATAGTGAATAGTATTTAGTTAGCGTAGAGCGTACAGCGGGTAGCGTATAGGTACGGGCTGTAAATGTGAGCATAATTGATCTACCGGTCTTCCAGTCTACCAGTCGGCCAATTAAGAAAATACAGAGAATAAATTAGTCACCCCCACCTTAATCCTCCCCCCTCAAGGGGGAGGAGATTTGGGAAGAGGATTCGGGTATATTAAAAAGAAACAAGAAAGGAGGAAATTATGTGGAGATAAAAACTATATTAGACATTATTGCAAATCAGGGGTTCCCTATCGCCCTTTCTATTCTTCTAATCTTTCGTATCGACAGGTTTATGCAGGAAATCGTAACAGCACAAAAGGAAGGTTATCGTCAGATACTGGAAAACACCAAAGAGATACACATGTCTCTTATACACATCTCCACGCCCACGCAACCGTACTACAACTCGTCTGCCGGCTTCTGC
>NCRO01000121.1 GCA_002849045.2 Candidatus Sediminicultor secundus | reverse complement strand
CAAGGTTAATGGGAGTTGTAGATATTCATCAGGCATTAACAGAAGAAAGGCCATATAGGAAAGGATTAACCCATAGGGAAGCAAAAAAGATAATCCGCGATATGGCAAATAGTGGACTCATCGATAAACAGATCACAATAGATGTAGGTAATGTGCTTGGTTCTGGAATAAAATGATTTTGCCACACAGTAGATAAAAAGGAATTTATTCTGTTTATAATTTCTCAGATTGGGATACTCTAAACAAACAAAANNAGAGGGTCAGGTCTTGCAATATAATAAGGGTTATGCCAATATTAGCAACATGAGCAGACCGTCCCTATATGAGATCTTTAAATATCAGGACGAGAAGTAAAAATACGAGGCAATGTATGAGGCTCATCTCCAGTATGGCTATAACTTAAAGATATAGCAGAATATATTGGCATACATTATACTACAGTGAGCAGAGTTATTAAAAAAATAGAGAGGGAATATGAAAAGTGATATTGCAAGATCTGACCCCTTAATGCTATTCATCAGGATGTGTTCATATTTTTCAAAGAGGCAAGATTATACTATGAATGCATTTTATGTCCTGTGAGGACACAATTTGCAATATTAATATAATTATTTCTTGATAATATTATATTATTAATGTAAAATATGGCTTAGGAGGACACGAAATGCGTTATAAAAATAATAAACTAAAAACCCTTGGACCTCAAGCTGCTCATTTGGTTATCACACTTTATGAGCAAAATAAGCCAATATTTCGCCTGAAGGAAGTACAGAAAATTCTTCGTTTAGGTAAAGTTTCCTCGCGTAATTTTGTCCGCAAGCTTGTAAATAGGGGAGTTGTTACACGTTTAAAGCCAGGACTTTTTATTTTAGTCCCGTTTGAACTGGGGAAAGAAGCCGAGTATATAGGGAACCCATTCGTTGTAGCTCGGGAGATTATGGGTGGTAAAGACTACTTTCTCTCCTATGCTACAGCTATGGAAATTTATGGAGGGGTTACTCAGCCTCAATTAGTTGTTTATGTAACGACTTTGAAACCACGCAGGTCTATTACTGCACTGGGTATTGAATTTAGATTTATCCATAACCAGAAGAAATATTTCTTTGGTATAAGTGACCACTGGGTAACAAAACAAGAGAAAGTAAGAGTTAGTGATCTTGAACGAACAATTATTGATGGTCTTAAGCAACCAGAATATTGCGGTGGTTTGACAGAAGTAGCCAAAGGACTTTGGATGCGTCAACAGGATGTAAATATAAACCGTCTTATCAGTTATGCAATAAAGATTGGTGTAGGTGCTGTTATCCGTAGACTTGGATTTTTACTTGAACTTTACAAAATAGGTACTTCTGAAGACTGGGAAATCCTTTCTTTGCATTTAACAGAGACTTATGTAAGGTTAGATCCGCTTTTGCCGCCTGAAGGAAAATTCCTGCGAAAGTGGAGACTCCAGCTTAATGTATCTCCCGAAGAACTTCTATCTGTAGTGAGGACATAGCCAATGATACCCCAGCGAAATCTTTCATTACTTTCTAATCGACTCGCAAGATAAGGAGGTCGACGTGTTCCGGAGGCTGTTCTCGAGCGTGACTATCCGAAGAGAAAATAATTCTTAAGGGATATAAAGAATATGAAGACCTACCTGAGAATGTGGCGATTCGCACCTATTCTATTAACGAAATAGCGGTAGAGAAAGTTGTTGCATTATTAGATAGAGCGCGCAACGAACCGCGAGACCTTTATGATATATGGTATCTGATTTCTAATCAGCATGTGGATATTGCTGAGTTGATTGAGGCTGTTGAAGAGAAGCTGGAATTTCGAGGAAAAAAACTAACCGATGTAAGGGAAGAATTTCTGCGCAAAGAAACCCGGTTTAAAAAACTTTGGAAAATGCGTCTTTCCTCTCAGATGGCATCCATCCCTGAATTTGGCCAAGTTTATCGAGCAGTACAGCGAGAGTTTAGACAGGCAGGATTGCTTAAGCAAAGAAAAATATGAATAAAAGAATGGAAATGGGGTCAAATCTTTAAATAGGCACACATCCCATTTTCTTAGACAATTAATATTTTACTTTTAAATTAGATAAATAGGGAAGGGGTGCCAGGTCAATAATTCGGTAACTTTTAGCGGAAAACCTATAGGATCTGAGGAGTTTTTTTAACCAGATGGTTGAGGCTTTGGGTATTAATATTGAGAGACGTCCTAAAGGAAGCCCTCGTAAAATGGAAAGCTAAACCATAGAATAAAATAGGATGCCCTATTTTAATTAATAATTTGCTGTGGCTTTGCCTGGCGCATTTACTGGGGTAAATTAAAAGTCATCAAGATTGACTTTATAGTTAAAATATACTAAAGTTATATTAATGAAAGGGTAAAAAAATATGTGATATTTTAAATTTATATTTTAATTTTAAGAGAAAAAAATTACGAAGAAAATAAAAACAAAGTCCATTTATTTTTAAAATTGATATTTAAAGAGGTATTAAAATGAGTGAACACACTTTTACTGCAGTTCTTCACAAAGAAGAAGAATTTTACGTTGCAGAATGTCCCGAAGTAGGGACTGTTAGCCAAGGACACACAGTTGAAGAAGCAATTTCTAATTTAAAAGAATCCACTGAACTATATCTTGAAGAATTTCCTTTACCTAATATTGGTCGTCCAATTTTAACCACTTTCGAGGTTGCTAATGCCTAAACTAAAAAGGATGTCTGGTAAAGAGGCTGTAAGTATATTAAAAAAATTTGGGTTTAGAGAAATTCGACAAAGAGGTAGTCATATTATATTAAAAAGAACAACTTCAGAGGGAGAAATTGGTTGTGTTATACCTTTACATTCTAAATTGGCAATTGGCACGCTAAGAGGAATACTTAGACAAGCTAAAGTTGATGTTGAAGAATTTATGAGAAAGTTATAACAACTTAAAAAGAATTTCTCTCTTTTCATTTTAAAACAGCATATCTTATTTTCTTGCAGGGGATGGGGGTTTATTTTTTGTCTTGCACTAAATGTGGGAGTACAAAAGAAGACTGTTGTCCCCCTTTTTTTGTCCCCTAAAACCCTTTATTAAATAAATAAATTAAATAAAATAAATAGGGAAGGGGTGCCAGGTCAATAATTCGGCACCTTTTAGCGAAAAACTTATAGGTTCTGAGGAGTTTCTTAACCAGATGGTTGAGTCTTTAGGTATTATTGTAGATAGACGTCCCAAAGGAAAACCTCGTAAAATGGAAAGCTAAACCATAGAAAAAATAGGATGTATCTTTAAATTAAATAAATGAATTCCTTGCCCCGGTAATGAATGTAATGTTAAAAAATAAGGATTTAAGCTATTGAGAGATATAAAAAGAGTTAAGAGGTCTAAAAAAGAAGCAAAAATCAGCTACAACAAAATGAGCAAATGGTATGATTTATTAGTAGGGCATAGCGAAAAAAGATTTCGAGATGTTGGCTTACAAAAACTAAATATTCAAGAAGGGGAAAAGGTTCTGGAGATCGGGTTTGGTACAGGGCATTGCATCTTATCACTGGCCCGGTCAGTTAGCGATACCGGGAAAACGTATGGGCTTGACATATCAGAAGGTATGCTAAAGATTACAACTTTACGAATTGAAAAAGCCGGACTATTAGAAAAAGTTGATTTACAATGTGGTGACGCGTTGAATTTGCCATATCCGGAATTTTATTTTGATGCTGTCTTTACGAGTTTTACATTAGAATTATTTGATACTCCTGAAATCCCGCTTGTTTTAGAGCAATGCAAACGAGTCTTGAAAAAGGGCGGGCGTATTTGTGTGGTTGCTATGTCTAAGGAAGAAAAACAAGGAACAATGGAGAAACTTTATGAGTGGTTGCATGAAAAGTTCCCTAATTATATTGATTGCCGTCCGATTTTTGTCAGGCAATCATTAGAGAATGCCCATTTCAAAATTGTTAATGCAACTATGATGTCGTTTTTTGGTTTGGATATAGATATTGTATTAGCTAATAAAACAGGAGAACAAAATGAGTAACACGTGAGTAACAAGGGTCAGTAACTAGGGTCAAGTCTTGCAATATAACAAGGGCTATGCCATATTTGCAATATAACCAGAACCTCCCTGAATGAGATCTTTAAATGTAAGGACAAGAAGCTAAAAAACAAGGCAATGTATGAGGATCACCTCCAATATAGCTATATCCTAAAAGATATAGCAGAATATAATGGCGTACATTATGCTACAGTGAGCATAGCCATTAAAAAAATTGAGGGGGAAGAGGAAAAGTGATATTGTAAGACCTGACCCCATATTTTTTGCTAAAGGAAGACATCGTAAAATGGAAAGCTAAACCATAGAAAAATAGGATGTGTCTCTATTAAAAATTACTCAAAAGGAGGAGATTATGGCAAAAAGATGGTGGATGATCGACAAACTGTCCAATAGCCTTAAAAGCGCGAAAATTGATAAGGAAATCTGCAGAACAATCCTTCAAGGC
>NCRO01000012.1 GCA_002849045.2 Candidatus Sediminicultor secundus | reverse complement strand
AAGGGAGGAATTTTAAAATAAATTGCTCCTATAATTAACAATATGATAAATAGTCCACCAATAATTATTTTTATTTTTTTTGCTCTTCTTTTTTTGTAGGAATAAGCATGGTGATAAGAATAATAGTAATATTTTTTCTTTGGCAAGATTCCCAATATCCCCTTACAATAAAATTAGTCGTTAGTGAATAGTGAATAGTCGTTAGTATATCGTATCACGTATTGCGTATGCGTTAAAGAAATTAGGATTCAGGTGTAGGGGCACAATGTATTGTGCCCATTCCTATATTACTGCTTTTTTTTCTGTGGGCACGATGCATCATGCGCCGATAACAAATTACGGGCAGACACAAGTTCTACTCCTGCTTTTTTCTCTCTTTTATTCTCTTATACTATATATTATACATTATATATGAAATAAGTATATACTATAAATTCGTATCGCGTATTGCGTACCGAGTATCGCGTTAAAGAAAAAAGGGCAAAAGAAAAAAGAAGATAGGAAAACAAAAGCAATAAATATTCTTTTCTCTTTCTGACTACCCCACTAAAGTTTACATTAACAATACTTTTTTAATTCACTTACATAACAATCATATACTCTATTATTAAAACATACAAATATAATTTTTTTTACAAAATTATTTCTCTTTAAAAAATTTATAGTCTCGGTCACAGCGATTTTGGTAGCGCGCTCCAGAGGAAATCTATATGCTCCAGTGCTTATTGAGGGGAAAGCCACTGTTTTTAGCAAATGTTTTTTCTAATAAGGTAAAACAACTCTGATAACATTTAACAAGATACTCGTCTTCTTTATAATTTCCACCTCTCCAAATAGGGCCTACAGTATGAATCACCCATTTAGCAGGTAATCGATAACCTCGAGTTATCTTCGCTTCCCCGGTAGAACATCCTTTTAACTTGCGACATTCTTCTAAAAGCTCAGTACCAGCCACTCGATGGATAGCTCCATCTACACCGCTACCGCCAAGAAGGAAATTGTTGGCTGCATTAACTATGACCTCTACCTGTTGTTTGGTAATATCACCTTGCACAACCTCAATTCTTTCAAGCATATTGCTCTACTCCTTATTGTTAAAAAAATTAAATAAAATTAGTCGTTAGTTCTAAAAAAAGCTTTCATTTGTCGGTATACAGCTAAAAATTTAAAACCAAAAGTGAAAAACCATAATTCAAAACGCAAAACTTTTTCTCTCAATACTAAATTTTAAGTTTTAGTTTCTGCTTATTTATCTTTTCATTTTTGCTATATAGTATACGAGATAAGAAAGATAAAACTCAATAGATATAACAATATATTCAAATTTTAAACTTTGAGCTATGGCTTTGCGTTTTGCGCTTTTCGTTTTTTGCTATATCCTATATACGAATTAGGGTTTACGGAAATACGGAAAAAAGAAATTCTTATACAATTAAAGTAAAATTATTTTTTACATTTTATATAAGTATTATTAAAATACCTATCTGTCATAGAAGCAATGTAGTCCACTATCACCTGTTCAGGTAAATTGCTATTTACATAATCTGCTCCCTTGTTTTTCCCCCTATTGAAAATCCATTCTTTAAATATTAGAGATTCTTCCTCGCTCCGATTAAGAGCACTAAGAAATTTTTCAAAAAGAAATTCAAAGGCGGTTTTCAACTTCGTTTTTTTCCCTTTTAGTCTAGGGCTTTTATATATCCTTTCGGTGTTAAATTGTTTCAATTGAAAAACTTTTTCAGCAATATCAGATGAAAAAACTATCTCGTCCCGATTATAGGAATTAATTATGATATCAGTTACCAGGGAATTTATAATGTCTGTATTGCTTTCCCCTAATTCCCTCTTAATCCCTTCTGGCAATTCACCCTTTAATAAAATACCCATTCGTATCGCATCTTCAAAATCCTGCCCTACATAAGAGATGGCATCTGACATCCGAACTACACACCCTTCTAAAGTTGCTGGCACTATCTGTATCTCTCTCCCTTGGGATTTTTTCTGGCAATAATTCGTTAAATCGGCTTCGGTTTTATCTCTGTCCGATTTTAAATATTTCTCGTTAATCTCACCATCATGAGAGAGAATTCCATCTCTTACTTGAAAGGTTAAGTTCATCCCTCTGCAGGAATCAGCAAGTTTGTCGACTATTCTAAGGCTATGAACATTATGAAAAAACAAACCTATTTTTCTTTGTTGACAAATTTCCTGAAGAATTTCCTCACCATCATGCCCAAAGGGAGCATGTCCTAAATCATGACCAAGGGCAATAGCCTCAATAAGATCAAGATTTAACTTTAAAGCTTTCCCTATGGTACGGGCTATCTGAGAGACTTGTAAAGTGTGGATACTCCGATTAGACAACTGTTCGTCAAAACTTGTGGCAAAATATATTACCTGAGTCTTCCCTGTATATCTACGAAATGAACCGCTATATAATATATGATCTCGGTCTCTTGAATAAGGACCTCTAAAGGGATGAGATGTCTCGCGCTCTCTTCTGGCTTCACAATTTTTCGTAGCAAAAGGAGAAAGGTATCTATCTTCAAAATCAAGGATTTCTTTTTTAAAGCTCTCTTCATTCATAATTTTTTCTCCTAAATAAATTAGTCGTTAGTACAAGAAGACACGGCACGCCATACCTCTACTTTTCTTTTGTAGGGGCACAATGAATTGTGCCTTCTCTGTTTTACTGCCTTTTTCTTACCTTGCTAAGCGAGTATCTACTAAATCAGGGATTACGGAAAAAGAAAACTCCTATACCATTAAAATAAAAAAATACGGTGAGAAGAAAACTTTTTGCTTTGCCTTTACTTTAACAATAGACTTGTATTTATTATTTTATAGAATTGTAATGAATTCTGCAAGTATTTAAATATAGTATCGAGTATATAGTATTGAGTATCGAGTTAAGAAAGAGAAAGAAAAGATAGAAAAAGTAACATTCTTCTTTTTATCTAACTACTCACTAAAGTTTACACTAACTTAGTATCTCATATTTCGTGAATCGTATCTCGTATATTAGCGTGAAGCGTACAGCGCATAAAAAAGCAGTGATAAGTAATGGGTAATGAGTAATGAGATTACAGTTATTAATTTATAAAAACAAATTACTTGTAACATATAACACATTACACAGCTGACTGGCAGACCGGGAAACCGATTAACTGGGTAACTAAATTAATTGGATAATTTACCAGTTATCCAATTAATTTTATCCCTTCACTGAACCGGCTAAAATACCTTTTACAAAATAGCGTTGTAATCCTAAAAAGAGAACTAAAGGAAGGGCCATAGAAACAAAAGCAGCGGCAGTAAGCAGTTCCCAATCCTGGCCATAAGAACCGACTAAGGCACTTATTCGTACTGTAAGAGGGGCTACATCTGGTGTCCCCCCTAAATAAATCAGAGCTACTAAAAGATCATTCCATACCCATAAGAACTGAAAGATAGTCACTGAAGCAAGAGCTGGCAAAGAAAGTGGCATTACTATCCTGGTGAATATTTGAAAAGGGGTGGCTCCATCTATAGAAGAAGAATCAAACAATTCACTCGGCAAGCCAGAGATAAAATTATATAATAAATATATTATTAGGGGGAGTCCATAACCAGTATGAGCAAACCATATCCCGGGAAAAGTACCAGCCAATCCTAATTTATTAAAAATCCGAAGGACCGGTATCAAGGTCATTTGCAGGGGAACAACCAATAAACCAACTAAAATCACAAATAAGAACCTCCTCCCAGGAAATTGCATCCAGGCAAAGGCATAAGCAGCAAAGGATGCAATTAATATGGGAATAATAGTAGCAGGTATGGTAATTAATAAAGTATTCATGAAAGCTCTTCCTATACCAATTTTGACAATAACTTCTTGATAATTTTCCAGAGTATAGCAGGTAAAGCTAAAAGGGTGTTCAAAAACAGTCCACCAACCAGATGCTGCTACATCGGCAGAAGATCGAAAAGAAGTTATCAATAAACCGACACTGGGAAAAATCCATATTAAAGCAACAATAATTATTACTAAATGAAGAGGCCCATGTGAAAACATTGAAATTAACTTTTTTATCATCTTATAGCCTCCTGTTCCCTAAATCGTTGGATATTAATTATTATCATAGGAACTATGAGTATTAATAAGATGACTGCAATCGCACTTGCTCTGCCAAAATTTCTAAATAGAAACATCTCTTTATACATTCGGTTGGCAACAACCTCGGTATTAAAATTTCCATTGGTCATTACATAGACAATATCAAATACTTTAAGAACATTGATAGTCATTGTGGTAGCTACTACTGCAAGGGTAGGTTTCATCAAAGGTAAAATAATTTTCCAGAATATTTTGAATTCAGTAGCGCCATCTACTCTTGCAGCTTCTAATAATTCACGGGGTATGCCTTTATAGCTCGCTGATAATATTACCATACAAAACCCTGTCCATATCCATACCCCTACCATAATTAAACAAAGATTATTTAGCCAGGGTTTTTCAATTAACCAGGGTAAAGGTTCTGAACTAAAAAATGAACGAATTGCGTTAAGAATGCCAGTCTGAGCAGCTGAAGCGGGCCTATAAGCGTAAACGAATTTCCAAATTACTCCAGCACCTACAAAGGAAATAGCCATAGGCATAAATATTACTGATTTTACGATCGATTCATATTTAACTCGATCTGACAATACTGCTATTATTAACCCTAAAAATACCGTCAAGGGAACAAATACTATTACCCATAGGGCATTATTTCGAAAGGAATTAAGCATAATCTCATTGGTAAAACAATAGAAGTAATTTTTTAAACCAATAAATTTTTCTGAATTGTAATTAAAAAAGGAAATATATATTGTATTAATTGAAGGATAAACTAAAAAAAAGAATAAGAGAAATGTTGCTGGCCCAATATATAGCCAAGGAGTAATTTTTTTAGTACGCATTAAAAGACTATCCTTTCTGACAATTGATATATAAAAATATTTTAATGTAATCATAGGCTGGATTTATTTTTTAAACAAACCCAGCCTATGAAAACTAAAACTTATCGGTTTATTCTATTTCCGATAAGCATCCAAAGCAGTAGTTTCAATGGTCAGTAATACTTTCATTAATGGTATGCCACTTACATAATCTAACATCCCAGTCCAGAAAGAACCAGCGCCAACTGCTGATGGCATTAAATCAGAACCATCAAAACGGAAAGTTGAAGCTTCACTTAAGATTTTGGCACCTTTACGGGTTAAGTCATCAGGATAGGTTGCAGGATTTACTCGTTTATTAGCAGAAAGTTTCCCTGTTTCACCAACCCATATTTCCTGAGCTTCCGGGGAAACAATATATTCCATAAAAGCTCTTGCCTCAGGAGTATCATTGAACATTGCAAACATATCTGCTGATCCCAAAGCAGGAGTTCCGTATTGAGGGTCAATGGGTGGGAAGGGGAAGAAATCAAAATCCTCTCCCGGGACCAAATTGGGAAAATGGTCAAGTATAAAGCTTTTAATAAAGGTTGCCTGTCTGTGCATATAAGCATTTGGTGGGGTAGTGAATAAAGCATCTGGTGAGTCACCAAAATTAATAGTAAGCACTGCATTGGGGCCACCATAGACATATTTTTCATTAAGAGCAATCTGTCCAAATAATTCAAAAGCCCTTTGTACTCTATCATCAACCCAGGAAATTCCATGGGAAACCCATAAGTCATAAACCTCTGGCTCTACGGTACGAAGCATAATATCTTCAATCCAGTCTGTTCCAGCCCATCCACTAGCAGCACCACTTTCAAATCCAATAGCCCATGGAGTCTTGCCATCAGCTACCATCTTATCGGAAAGAGCAATTAACTCTTCCCAGGTAGTTGGTACTGTATAACCTGCAGTAGCAAATGCTTTAGGACTATACCAGACTAAACTTTTTAGATCAGCAGAAATAAATACACCACAGAACTTTCCTTTATAGGTTCCCAGGTCTAACCAGGTTGACGAGTAATCGCTTCGTAGTACATCCATATCCATAAAGGTGCTCAAGTCCACTAACTTATTATCTTTGGCAAATTCTATCATCTGCCCCGGATTCGGTATAGCTGATACATCAGGGGGATTGCCAGCTTCTACTTGAGTAGTTAAAATAGTGGGAAGATCACGAGTTCCAGTAAATTCAACTTTGATGCCAGTTTCAGCTTCAAACGGAGCTACCATTTTGTTAAAAGCTTCAGCTTCTGCACCTGTCCAAACACCAAGAATAGTCAAAGTATTAGATGCTGCAAATACACTTGAAGTAAGCATTCCAATTAATAATACTACTAATATCACAAAACTAATTTTCTTTAACATTTTCTTTCCTCCTTTATTTTTTAAAAATATTTTTCTTAATTTCTTATTTCTAATGCACAACACCTCCTCTAAAATTAGTCGCTAGTATATCGTATCGCATATTGCGTATCGAGTATCGCGTTACAGAAACTAAGATTCAGGTGTAGGGGCACAATGAATTGTGCCCTTCCTGTTTTTTATTGTCTTTTGATTACTCTGGGCACGATGCATCGTGCCCCTACATTTACATTGACAGGCAAGACGCCTGTCCTACGGTTTTATCTGATATCTTATAACTGACCAACCGGGTAACCGGGTAATTGGATAACTAATATCCTAAACGCTATCCACTCTACGCTATTCTTCACTATATACTATTCACTATTCACTAACGACTATTTTAACCAACTAACCATCTAACTCATTTCTTATTACTCATTACACATTACTCATTACTGTATTCTAACGCGATACTCGATACTCGATACTCGATACTAATTTTAAATTACCAACGAAAGGCAGATTTAATAGCCACCCTTCCTTTGGATTTAAAAATAGGAGTTTTAAAAACTTCACTTAATACTAATTCAGCTGCGCCAATAATCCACCCCTCCTCTCCAGGTTGAAGAGGAGCAACCTTAATTTCCTTTTTAAAAGGAAAATTATCCCTAATTACTTTTAGCATAGTTGGAAAAATTAATTCACTTGCTTTGACTCCTTCTCCACCCACTACAATTAATTCAGGGTCAAAAAGAGAAATAAGGTTAACTATTCCCATGGCTAAATTTTCCCCTACTTCTTGAAAAATATTCTTTGAGATAACATCCCCTTTCTGAGCAGCCTTAAGAACTGTATCAACCGTGATAGAATTTAAATCTTCTTTCTTTTTTAAAAAATCTTTTATTATAGTTTCCCGCTGGTTAGATAAAGCTTCTTTAATTTTATTGATAATAAATTGATCAGAAGAAAAAGTTTCCAAACAACCTCTTTTTCCGCAATAACACAAGGGACCATC
>NCRO01000120.1 GCA_002849045.2 Candidatus Sediminicultor secundus | reverse complement strand
TACAGAAAATATTGATAAATTATTGAAACTTAAAGAAAAAGAAATTATGGAAGTATAAAAAAACGTTTTTAATCATTAAAAAAAGGGGAAATTTTACAGATGGCTTATAAAATTACTGATGAATGTATCAAATGCGGTATATGTGTTGATGAATGTCCTGCAGAAGCAATTTCTGAAAGAGAGGAAATTTACCTAATTGATAAAAATAAGTGTACAGATTGCGGATCTTGCGCCGATGCTTGCCCAAGTGAAGCAATAATAAATAAATAAAAATATAACCCCCTTCTAATTTTAATCTATATTAATCTATTTTTTGTTAATATATTTTTAAAGGGGGTTTTTTTATAGGTGATAGTTATTATTAATTATAAAAATAATAAAAATAAATTACTTGATATGAGTAAATTGCCTCAGCACCTGGCTATAATAATGGATGGAAATGGGCGGTGGGCAAAGAAAAAAGGATTACCCCGGAGTGTAGGGCACAGGGAAGGGGCAAAAGTAGTTAAAAGAGTTATAGCTGACTGCTTAGATTTTAATATTCCTATATTAACACTTTTTGCTTTTTCTACGGAAAATTGGAAACGTCCTAGAAATGAAATAGCCTATCTGTTAAAATTATTTGAAAGAGTTTTGAGTAAAGAAAAAGCAAATTTAATCAAAAATAATATAAAAATAAATTTTATAGGAAGGTTAAACGATCTACCTAACTCGCTTAATGATAAGATAAATGAATTGTGTGAATCTACCAAAGGGAATAATAAACTTATTTTAAATATTGCTATTAACTATGGTGGAAGGGCTGAAATTGTTGATGCAATTAATTCCATAATACTGAAAATAGATAAAAAAAATTTAAACATTGAAGAAATTAATGAAGATACTATTAGAGATAATTTATATACCTATAATCTTCCTGACCCCGATCTACTAATTAGAACAGCGGGTGAAATGAGAATTAGCAATTTTATGATCTGGCAGATTGCTTATACAGAATTTTGGGTAACTCCTGTTTTGTGGCCTGATTTTGATAAAAACAATTTAATAGAAGCAATAATAAATTTCCAAAAAAGAGTAAGAAAATATGGAGGAAAAATATAATAATTTTTTAAAGAGAACCGCGACTATTATTATAGTGGTTCCATTAGTATTTCTAACAATATTTTGGAAAGAATTCCCATTTTTTATTGTTATCATAATAATAGCTTTGTTGGGTTTGAGAGAATTATATAGTATAGCCCAAAAACAAGGATATAAACCATCATATATATTAGGCAGTATACTAACATCATACTTTATTATTATTTCAGTTTATGATATCTATAGCTTAAATTACCATATTAAGAATATATTCATTACCTTTTTTATTATACTATTTTTTGTTATGCAACTATTTAAAAAAGATTATTCTAAGGTATTAACTGAGATATCAATTACAATTTTTGGAAGCATTTATTTAGGATACTTGTTTTCCTTTATACTAAAAATAAAAGATTTGCCCCATGGAAATTATTTTCTTATTTCCTTGTTAATTATTACTTGGGCTAATGATACTGGAGCTTATCTTATTGGCATTAAACTTGGTAAAAATAAAATATTCCCCAGGATAAGTCCTAAAAAAACTATTGAAGGATCGATCGGAGGGATTATATGTGGTATTGCCGGCACATTTGCCTTAAAAAGCTGGTTAAATTTAACTTTTAATGAATTACTTTCTCTCGGTTTGATTATTTCGATAATAGCCCAACTTGGCGATTTATTTGAATCCGTATTAAAAAGAGGTTCAGGAGTTAAAGATTCAGGTACTTTAGTCCCCGGTCATGGAGGGATATTAGACAGTCTTGACAGTCTAATATTTACAGCTCCCGCATTTTATTATTGTATAACTTTTTTAACTTGATTGTTCAGGAATTTCCTTTTTCTGTCCGTCCTGAATAATAAATAGTGATAGCGAAAAACGAAAAGCGCAAAACGCAAAGCTATAGCTCAAAATTTAAAATTAAATATATATCTCGATTCATTGATAAACTAGTCGTTAGTGAATAGTGAATAGTCGTTAGTACTTGAACTGTCTCTTATACACATCT
>NCRO01000119.1 GCA_002849045.2 Candidatus Sediminicultor secundus | reverse complement strand
ACTTACTGGATTCCAGTATCAATTATAGGTTTACTTGGCCTTATGTTGATCGTTTTAGATACTATTATAGTTTGAGGTGATAAAATGGCAACACCAATGGGATTTGAACTGCTAAAACAGTTATTTAAAAAACCGGCTACCAATGTATTTCCAATTACTTATTACCCTGATTCGATATTAAAATTATTGGAAAAAGTTGAAAAGGGAGAAGCAAAGATACATCCTCCCGTGGAAATACCTAAGAATTTTAGAGGTAAGATTGTTTTCGATAGAGACGAATGCATAGGATGTAAATTGTGTATTAAAGTATGTCCTGCTGAGGCAATCGAATTTATTCCCGATAAAAAGAAGATTAAAATCCATATCGATCATTGTATCTTCTGTTCTCAATGTAATGATATATGTCCTAAAAATTGTCTGAATATGAGCGAAGAATTTCTTATTGCGGATACAGATAGGTCATCATCTAAATTAATTGTAGAATAATTTATGAAAATAAATAATAAAAAATTATAGGACTATAATTTTTTAAGGAATTTAAAATTTTTACCTTTCAGTATTCTTATTATTTCTTCAGAACTCTTTAAAACTTCAGGGCTAACAGAATTAGAATAGTCAATAATTTTAGGCTGAATGCCGATAAAAATAAGTTCCTGAGTATATTCTTTCAGATAAGATATTAAAAAGGATAAAGGCATACTGTGGGTAGAGAGATGCAGGGCGCTAATCCTATCGGGAGAGATTATTCTAAATTCGCCAGATTTAAGGTCCATTTCCACTGCGTCGATAAGTACTACGAGATCGGGCCTATTTTTTTTGATGATTGAGGTAAAATTTTCAGGAACAACCCCACAGTCTATAGAAAGCCAATCACGGTCTTTAAAACTTTGGGCAATAATTGAACCCGTTCCATCATCACCTCGAAGCGTATTTCCGATGCCCATTAAAATATACTTTTTCGAATCCATATTTTTTCCTTTAAATTAGTCGTTAGTATTAAATACAAAATAACTCAGTTAGTTGGTTAACTAGTTAACTGGTTAGGAATTAATTTACAAAATCTAAAATAAACTAGTCAATAGTATATAGTATAAATACAAATTACAAGATTCAAGGTGCGAGTTTATTCAACTATTCAGTTGCCAATCAATTTAGTTAATTTATCAGTTGTTTTGATTTTATTTCCTTAACTGAATAACCAGCTAACCGGATAACTAATTCTTAATGAGATACGATTCACGAGATACGAGATACTAATTAACTTAACTGGCTAACCATCTAACCATCTTCACGAGATACGAATTTAATTTTGAGCTTTTGTTCTTTTTTTTCTATACGCTAAACGCTGTACGCTAATACTATTTTATGTTATCATAATAAAAAATATTTAACAAATTGAAGGATATATTGATATATATAAATTAAAAAAGAAAAGAAGAAGGATTTTATAAATATTTGTAGAATAATTAAGGTATATTAGTATATAATATAAAAAATATGATATAAACTTTTATCTATCCAAAAGTTAGTATAGGAGTATGATTTAATATGAGAAAAGCGAGTAGGATTTATAAGAGGAAAAGCAGAAGTAATCTGGAAACCTTTATTATCTTGATAGGTGCGATAATAATATTAGGTGTGGCTTTTAATTTGGCCAGAGATAGGAGTTATATTCCCCCCGAAGAGCCGGCAATTGTGGAAGAAGAGAAAGTAGAATCTCCTGTCATAAAAGCACCTGTTGAGTTACCCCAAAAAGAAGCAGTGGAAAAGGTTGAAGAAAAGGAGAAATTTCCTGAAGAAGAAATAATAAAAGAGATTACTTCAGAAGAGAAGCCACCACTTACTGAGCCGAGCACGATTAATACTCCAAAAGTGGAACCAGAAGTAAAAGTTGTAAAAGAGTCTGAAATAGTTTCAGACAAGAAGGTGTATACTATTCAGGTAGGAGCTTTTTCCAAAGAAATAAATGCCCAAAATTTTGCTAAGGAGATAAGAGATAAAGGATACCAGACTTATGTGGTTAAAGGAAAAACCCTTTATAAAGTGCAGGTAGGGGAATTTAAAAGCTATGAGGAAGCCCAAAACATATCGCAAAAATTAAAAGAATTGGGTTACCCCATCTTTATAACGACTAGATAAGAAAGGGAAATATAAGTTTGAAGAAGAAGAGCATTCCTTCCATTACTATAAATCGTTTATCTATTTACCATAGATGTTTGGAAAAAATTACCGAAAAGGGAAAAGGGTTAGAAATTATTTCCTCATTTAAAATTGCGGAAATGACCGGGCTAAATTCAGCACAAATTCGTAAAGATTTGGCTTATTTCGGAGAATTTGGCAAAAGAGGAATCGGATACCCCGTAATAGATCTTGAAAAAGAATTAAAAAAGATATTAGGATTAGATAAAAAGTGGTCAGTTATCATTGTCGGAGCAGGGAATTTAGGTAAGGCCTTAGTAAAGTATAAAGGTTTTCAGAAAAGGGGCTTTATAACCAAAGGAATTTTTGATAATAATCCCTTAAAAATTGGTAAGAAACTTGGTCATATTTTTATTTACGACATAAAAGAGGTAGGAAAATTTATCCAGGCGGAAAATGTAAATATTGGAATATTAGTAGTACCAGCTGATTCAGCTCAGGAAGTGGCAGATAAAATGGTAGCAGGTGGGATTAAAGCCATTTTAAATTTTGCCCCCGTTCATATCATATTGCCCCCGGAAATTAAAATACATAATGTAGACTTATCTATTGAATTTGAAGGGTTGACATACTACCTTTCTTAGTGATATAATAATTCAGCATTTTGATTTGTGATAATTTTCACAAAACAATATCAGGTGATTTAATAAAAATAAAAACCAGTAGTTAATGTATATTTTAGGCAAGAACCAAAGAATTTAGATAAAGAGAAGATTAAAAAAGTACTTAAATAAATAATATAAGTTTAAGAAAATTAAAATGTTGCAATTATTTTACAAGGGGAAGCACTAACATGCAGTATATCTCTTCTAGTAATTTTGCAAAATTTCTCGAAAATTTAAAGAACGATTATGATGTTTACGTCCCTGTTAAAAAGGACGATCAGTATTTTTATAAAAAGTATATTGACTTCACTGATGATATTGTTATCAGTGAAGTGCGAGCCTTTGAACCACTAAAATCTTTTTTCTTCCGTGCACGTGAAATCGTTGCTGAAAACTTCGAATCTGATATTCCTCAAAAAATCCAGAAACCTTTCTGTATAGTTGGCGTGAAAGCTTGTGACCTCAAGGGATTGCAAATACAGGATTATGTATTTGAAAATCATGATTATCAAGATCCTTTCTACATAGATATGCGTAAAAATAACCTTATTATTTCTGCAGATTGTACTTCTACTATAGATACATGTTTTTGCCTTGCACTAAATGTGAAACCTTACCCACTTGAAAATTTCGATATAAATCTTTCGGTAGTAGGAGAAGATTTTGTTGTCGAGGTTGGTTCTCAAAAGGGTAAGATCCTAATTGAAAAATACTCTTCTCTTTTTGAGGAAGTGAAAGAAGGGTTTATTTCCAAAAGAGATAAGCAGAGAAAAAAAGTAATTAAAGAAGTGGAAGAAAATATAAAACAAAACGATATACCAAATCAAGATTCGTTTAAAAACATTATAGAAAGAGGGTACGAATCTAATATCTGGGCTGATGAAGCGAATAATTGTGTTGAGTGTGGAGCGTGTAATACAATCTGTCCTACGTGCCATTGTTTTTTACTTTATGACCAGAAAAGTGAAAATAAGATGGCACGTTTACGTATTTGGGATTCCTGTATGATAAAAGATTTTGCTCAGGTTGCAGGAGGCGCAAATCCCCGTCCAGAATTATGGATGAGATTGAGGAACAGATTTGAAAAGAAATTTGATTTTTTCCCAAAAGTTGCTGGTATTTATGCTTGTACGGGTTGTGGCCGTTGTATATCTGCTTGTCCGGCAAAGATAGATATTAGGAAGATTCTTAATGGATTGGTGTATAATGCATAAGATTATAAATCCCTATAGGCCTATTAGAGCTAAAATTACAGGAGTCATATCTGAGACACCTACTATAAAAACAATAAGGATTGAACCAGAAGAACCGATAACCTTCGAAACAGGTCAGTTTATAGAACTGACTATTCCGGGGATTGGTGAGGCTCCTTTTACCCCCTCATCAAGACCTGCTATGAAAGATATAATGGAAATTACTATTATGAATGTAGGCAAGGTTACCGAAAAGGTTCATGAACTTAAAAATGGTGATATTGTAGGTGTGAGAGGTCCTTTCGGGAAAGGTTATCCTATGGATAGGTTTAAAGGCAAGGAAATATTAGTTGCAGGCGGTGGATGCGGATTTGCACCTATTAGAAGTTTGATGTATGAGTTTTTTGATAGGAGTGGAGAATTTAAAAAACTATTTTTTAGAGGAGGTTGTAAGACACCTCAGGAGTTTCTATATAGGAGCGAGATAGAAGACGATTGGATAAAACAAAAAGATTTGGATATTAAAATTACTGTTGACGAAGGTGATAGCGGATGGAAAGGAAGTGTAGGTGTTGTAACTACAATTCTGGATGGTATAGATATGGATTATAAAAGTGGTATCGCCATTGTTTGCGGACCACCGGTGATGATGAAGTTTTCGACTAAAAAACTACTTGATATGGGCTTTAAAGAAGAGAATATATACCTTTCCATGGAGAAGAATATGTCATGTGGTATAGGAAAATGTGGTCATTGTAGAATAGGGACATATTATGTTTGCAAAGATGGTCCTGTTTTTACTTATGATAAGATAAAAAATTTTTCAAATATA
>NCRO01000118.1 GCA_002849045.2 Candidatus Sediminicultor secundus | reverse complement strand
AACTTGCCCTGTATGGAAAAGAAATAATCAAGTTCAATTTAGATAGTTTAGATTCTGAAAATATTACTTATGGTCATAGACTTTTGTCGCCAAAAAAAATTAGGATATCTTCTACTCAGGAATATTTCAGGAAGATAGAAAAAAATTATGTGATAATTGATCCCAAAATTAGAGAAAATATGATTAGAACAGATATAAAGCAGATAATTAAGGAAGTTAATGGGGAAAAAATAATAAATGAAAAACTGTTAAAAGAAGTAATTTATTTAGTTGAATACCCTAATGCAATTTTGGGGAAATATGATAAAAAATATTTAGAATTATCCAAAGATGTCTTAATCGTAGTTATGGAAAAGCATCAAAAATATTTCCCTGTTTTTAAAAATAAAGATGAATTGCTTCCTTTATTTATTGTAATTATCAATAATTCCAAGAGACATGTTTCTAAAATTAGAGAGGGCAACGAAAATGTTCTCAGAGCCAGGTTGGAAGATGCAAAATTTTTCTACCAGGAAGACCAGAAAATTCCTTTGGTAAAAAGGGTGGATAAATTAAAAAATGTTATTTTCCAGGAAAATCTGGGAAGCCTTTTTGATAAAACAAAGAGATTAGAGTTGTTGTGTGATTACATTGCAGATGTTCTACAGGTTGAACAGAAAACGAAAAAAGATCTTTTAAGGTCTGCTCATTTATGCAAAGCAGATTTGGTTACTGAAATGGTGAAAGAATTTCCAGAGTTACAGGGGATAATGGGTAAAGAATATGCGTTTTTATCTGACGAAGGAAAAGAGGTAGCGGAACCTATCTTTGAACATTATCTCCCTCGTTTTTCGGGGGATAGATTACCCCTAACTAAAAGTGGTATGATTTTAGGAATTGCTGATAAAGTGGATAGTATCATTGGCTGTTTCGTGATGGGTTTAACTCCAACAGGATCGCAGGATCCTTACGGATTGAGAAGACAATCCCGTGGGAAAATTGCCATAATTTTAAAAAATAATCTGAAAATTTCGTTAAAAGACATTATTCAGAAATCTTTATCTCTATATAAAGAAAGTCTTTCAGTAGAATTAAAAATTGATGAAAATGAGATTGTATCCCAGATATTAAGTTTTCTCAAACAAAGAGTAAAAAATATCTTCTTAGAAGATGGAATTCGCTATGATATAATTGATGCAGTTTTGGATGTAGATAGCGATGGAGATGTAGTTGATATTAAACATAGAATAAAAGCTATTAAGGAATTATATAATCAGCCAATTTTTAGAAAAATACTCAACTCATCAAACAGGGTATTGAATTTATCAAAAAATAATGAAGAAACCGAAATTGACAAGTCATTATTAAAGGAAAAAGCAGAGTTAAATTTACATCATAATTATGAAAATATTTATCCGCGAACAAAGGAATTTATTTGTAAAAAAGAGTACAAAAAAGTATTTAAGTTATTAGGAGATTTGTGCGAACCGGTTGATGAGTTTTTTGACCAGGTACTGGTAATGGACAAAGATAATAACATCAGAAGAAATAGGATCGCACTTATTAAGAAAATAGGAATATTATTTAATCAAGTAGCTGATTTATCCAAAATTGTTTCTACAAAAGAAAGGAGGGAATAATTATGGAGAGTGTCGAATATAAACCTACTGTTTACATAATTTCTGATTCTACCGGCGAAACTGCTCAAACCGTAATACATGCTGCGCTTAGTCAGTTTGATTCTGATGATATTAAGTTGAAATTGTTTGCCCATATTGAATCTATGAAAGATATCACAGGGATAATAGCTCAAATCAATAAGGAAAAAGGCTTTATAGTCTATACTATTGTAAAACCAGAATTAAGATTATTTCTGAAAGAAGAGTCTAAAAAGCAATCTGTTATTTCCTTCGATATACTTGGTCCAATTATGGAAAACATTGAAAGGATAAGCGGAATTACACCTAAATTAGAACCGGGAATTATTAGAAAATTAGATAAAGAATACTTTAAAAGAATGGAAGCAATGGAATTTGCGGTGAAGTACGATGCTTGCCAAAGGGAATTAGAGTTATCCAAAGCTGATTTGGTAATATTAGGGGTTTCTCGAACTTCAAAAACACCACTTAGTATGTATCTTGCCCATAAGGGTATAAAGGTAGCCAATATGGTATTGGATTTTGAATTTGAACCACCGTCTGGAATATTTAGTTTACCACCGGGGAAAGTAGTTGGTTTAACCATGGAGCCCGATAAGTTAATTGAGATAAGAAGTGAAAGGTTAAAGGCATTGGGGCTACCAGACGAGGGTGTATATAATAAAGAAGAAAGAGTAATTAAAGAGTTAAAATATGCAGATAGTATCTACAAAAAAATCGGATGTCCGATAATTGACGTAACCAGTATGGCCATAGAAGACATTGCCACAAATATACTTAAAATTATAAGGGAGGAAGAATGAGTAAGAAAAAATATGTCTATTTTTTTGATGAAGGAAAAGGAGATATGAAATCCATTTTAGGAGGAAAAGGTGCAGGTCTGGCAGAAATGACCCGAATAGGCCTTTCCGTTCCTCAGGGATTTACTATAACTACAGAAGTGTGTGTTGAATACTATAAAAATGATAAAAAATATCCTCAAGGATTAGAGGAGCAGATAGAGGAAAATTTAAAAAAATTAGAACAGGTATCTAAAAAAAGGTTAGGAGATGCCAAAAATCCTTTGTTAGTCTCAGTTCGTTCTGGCGCACTAATTTCCATGCCTGGTATGATGGATACAGTTCTAAATTTAGGGTTAAATGATGTAACTATTCAGGGAATTGTCGAAAAAACAAAAAATGAGCGTTTCGCTTACGATAGTTATCGACGCTTTATGCAAATGTTTGGAAATGTAGTTTTAGGCATTGAGCATGATAAGTTCGAATATCTTTTGGAAGAGCTTAAAAAAGAACTTAAAGTAAAATTAGATACGGAAATTAACTGTGAAGGTCTGAAAATATTAGTGGAGAGATACAAAAAACTGATTAAAAAAGAGACCGGAGAAAATTTTCCGCAAGAACCTAAAGTTCAATTAAAGAGGGCTGTAGATGCTGTGTTTAATTCCTGGAATACTAAAAGAGCGGTAACCTATCGTAGGATTAATAAAATTTCCGATGATTTGGGGACAGCAGTAAATGTTCAGGAGATGGTCTTTGGCAATATGGGAGAAGATTCAGGAACAGGGGTTGGATTTACCAGAAATCCTTCTACCGGAGAAAAAGAATATTACGGAGAATATCTTCTGAATGCCCAGGGAGAAGATGTGGTTGCAGGTATCAGAACACCTTTGCCTTTATCTAATCTCAAAAACGATTTACCGGAAGTATATGAAGAACTTATTAGGATAGTTACACTTTTAGAAAAACATTATAGAGATGTTCAAGATTATGAATTTACCATAGAAGAAGGGAAACTTTATTTGCTACAGACCAGAACAGGGAAAAGAACCGCCCAGGCTGCTCTTAAAATTGCTATTGATATGGTAGAAGAAGGAATAATTACCAAAGAGGAGGCAATCTTAAGGGTAGAACCAAATCAATTAAATCAACTTTTACATAGAAGAATAAACCCTAAGGCAAAAATGGAAGTAGTTGCCAAGGGATTACCGGCTTCTCCGGGTGCTGCTTATGGAAAAGTGGTCTTTACCGCTGATGAGGCAGAGGAATTAGGAAAAGAAGGAGAAAGGGTAATATTAGTAAGAACAGAAACCACTCCAGATGACATCCATGGTATGGTAGAAGCCCAAGGAGTCCTTACCAGCAGAGGAGGTATGACCAGTCATGCGGCGGTAGTGGCAAGGGGCATGGGGAAGGCTTGCGTAGCTGGCTGTAGTGTTTTGAATATTAATGCAAGAAAAGAAAAAATATCTGTTAACGATATAACACTAAAAAAAGGTGATTTTATCACTATAGATGGCGGAACCGGTGAAGTATTTCTGGGAATAGTTCCTACCATCGAACCGAAAATGAGTAAGGAATATGAAACCCTGTTATCCTGGGCTAACAAAATAAAACGCTTAGGCGTATACGCCAATGCCGATACACCGGAAGATGCGAAAAAGGCCAGAGAATTAGGGGCGGAAGGTATAGGACTTACCAGAACAGAGCATATGTTTATGGAACAAAATCGGTTACCTATTGTACGAGAAATGATTATGGCGGATACTAATAAGATTAGAGCAGAAGCCTTAAAGAAATTGTTACCAATGCAAAAGGGTGATTTTTTCGGTATTTTAAAAGTTATGGAAGGGTTGCCGGTAATTATTAGATTACTTGATCCACCACTTCATGAATTTTTACCCAATTTGGAAGATACTTTAGTAGAAGTAAATACTTTAAAATTAAAAAATATAGATTCGGCAGAACTTGCTAAGAAGGAAAAATTATTAAAAACAATTATATCTTTACATGAAATGAATCCTATGTTAGGACTTCGAGGGTGCAGGTTAGGTCTGTTATATCCGGAAATATACGAGATGCAAGTAGAGGCGATAATTGAGGCAGCAATAGAATTAACCAAACAAGGTATTAAGGTTAAGCCGGAAATAATGGTTCCTTTAATTAGCCATGCAAATGAATTTAAGCCAATATGTAAAAAAGCAAGAAAAATTGCCAATGAAAAGATAAAGTCTGCTGGAGTAAAATTGGAATATAAAGTGGGAACCATGATTGAATTACCCCGGGCCGCTTTGAATTTATGTACCTTAAATAAGTATTGGCACTTGCTTTATACTCGTAAGATATGGTATATTTTTGGTTATATTTAATAGATATTTTGCTGATATCCCCCCCTGATAAATTGAGTGTCCTCAGGCTGAGCAAATGGTTATCTAAATTTACCTTTTCCTGAAAGCCCATTTTTCTACTCTTCTCTTTAATATTTTGGGTTTTAGTAAAAAGATTAATCCAGCCGCCAATATTTTTATCCCGCCAATAAGGAGAAGGATAACGCATCTGGTCTAAATTAACAATCCTTTCGTTCTTTAAGCTTTGCCCTCCACAGTGAGCAAAGATGGCAGACCACTCTACAGCTAATCTGGAAAAATAATACCTGCTGCTTCTCACCGGCCCCACTATGGTCTCATCACTATTATTAAATATAGCCATTAATCTGGTAAAAGGGTACTCTACATTCGCTTCGTAAATTATATCTGCCTTATTCAAACCAGTTTGGCGAATTACTTCTTCAGGTGAATTACCGATAATTATGGCTAAGGGTCTTGTAGTACTGGCGNNAGCGCAAAACGTAAAGCTACAGCTTAAAATTTAAAATTAAATATATATCTCGATTCGTTGATAAATTAGTCGTTAGTGAATAGTGAATAGTCGTTAGTACAAGAAGACACGGCGCGCCGTGCCTCTACTTTTCTTTTGTAGGGGCACAATGAATTGTGCCCTCTCTGTTTTACTACCTTTTGCTTGCTTTGCTAAGCGAGTGTCTATTAAAACAGGGATTATGAAAAAAGGAAATTTCTATACCATTTAATTATTTAGTTAATTGATTAATAAATTATTAGAATTGTACTATTTAACTAGTTTATCTTGTATGTTGTATTTCAAGCTAACGACTAACGACTATTCACTAAAGACTAGTTAAGAGTTTTGAATTATGGTTTTTCGCTTTTCGCTTTAAGTTATATTCTTATAACTGTCAACCGATGATACTCCTGAGATTTTGTATTTTCTTCACACGATACTTGATACGCGATACTCGATACGAATTGTTATTCACTAACGACTAATCAGTTATAGAGATTTCAAAAATCTATCCGTTTTAAAGCTTTTCTCCGAATGATAGGCTATATATGAATCAGTTATTTTCTCTAACTCCTTCATCTTTTTATCAGGAATGGTAGCGTTTGATATGGTAGATAAAGGGGTAATTAGTATTTTTCTTACTAATTCATTAAAATAAATAGAAACTTTAACACACCCTTCTTTATCTTTGACTATGCAATTATGGCACACCAGTCCACCTTCTTTTATATTAAAATACATCTCTTTTCGGTCCTCTACACTATTATTACATCTGCAACAATGAT
>NCRO01000117.1 GCA_002849045.2 Candidatus Sediminicultor secundus | reverse complement strand
TTTCTTTCTTCGTTGATTAATTATTCGTTAGTTATTAGTGGTTAGTCGTTATTACATGCTGAGTCGTCGCTCCTTTCCTTTTCTTTTTTTTTTTCGGGGCACAATGATTTGTTCCCTCTCTGTTTTACTACCTTTTGCTTGCTTTGCTAAGCGAGTGTCTATTAAAACAGGGATTATGAAAAAAGGAAATTTCTATACCATTTAATTATTTAGTTAATTGATTAATAAATTATTAGAATTGTACTATTTAACTAGTTTATCTTTCATATTATATTTCAAGCTAACGACTAACGACTATTCACTAACGACTAATTAAGAGTTTTGAATTATGGTTTTTCGCTTTTCGCTTTAAGCTTTTCGCTGTATAATGATAACTGAAAACTGAAAAATTGTATTTAAAACTAACGACTATTCAATAAGAACAAATTTTTAAAAGAATGTGGTTAATTATGAGAAAAAAAATAGTTATATTGGGTTCAACAGGTTCAATAGGACAACAAACCTTAGAAGTTATACGAAAATATTCAAATGAATTTGAAGTAGTAGGTCTAAGTGGTTGGGAAAATACGACTTTTCTTAAGGAGCAGATAAATTTTTTTAAACCAAAAATAGCAGTAGTTAAAAACGAATACATCGCCGAGAAATTAAAAAAAGATTTAAATAAATTGAATGATATTAAAATATTATGGGGGACTGATGGATTAATAAAAATGTCAATCTTAGAGGAAGCTGATATTATTGTGGTTGCTATAATCGGAATAGCTTCCCTTATGCCTACTTTTGAAGCAGTAAAAAGGGGAAAAAATATCGCTTTAGCCAGTAAAGAAGCAATGGTGGTAGCTGGTGAATTATTAATTAAAGAAGCGAAGCTAAGGAATGCAAATATTTTACCGATAGATAGCGAGCATAGTGCAATTTTACAGTGTTTAAAGAATGAACAAAAAGACAGTATAGAAAAAATTATTTTAACCGCATCTGGAGGGGCACTCTATAACTTAACCGAAACTGCTTTAAAAAATGTATCAATTGAGGACGCGCTGAATCATCCTACTTGGAAAATGGGGAAAAAAGTTACCATTGATTCAGCTACCTTAATGAATAAAGGATTAGAAGTAATTGAAGCAAAATGGTTTTTCAATATACCGGCTAATAAAATAGAAATCGTAATCCATCCTCAAAGTTATGTGCACTCAATGGTTCAATTTATAGACGGTACTATTTTGGCTCAAATAGGTGAACATGACATGAGGATCCCTATACAGTACGCCTTATTTTATCCTAATAGAACTATTAGTAACTTTCCACGCTTAGAATTAACCAAAATAGGTCAACTAACTTTTAAAAAAGTAAATTTTGACAAATTCCCTTGTATTAAGCTTGCCTATCGAGCCTTAGAACTTGGAGGAACGATGCCAGCGGTATTAAATGGGGCAAATGAAATTGCAGTCAATGCTTTTTTAAATAGTAAAATAAGCTTTTCAGTAATTCCTATAATTATTCAAAACACCATGAAAGAACACAAACCAAAATATAATCCCAACATTAATGATATCTTAGATGCTGACTACTGGGCCAGAGAGAAGGCTTTAAATTTTTGTACAAATAAAAAATAACGAAAAGCGCAAAACGTAAAACGTAAAAACATAGCTCAAAATTTAAAATTTGAATATATATCTCGATTCGTTGATTAGTTACTTAGTTAATTAGTTAATAAATTATTAGAATTAAACCATTTAACTAGTTTATCTTTCATATTATATTTCAAGCTAACGACTAACGACTATTCACTAATGACTAATTAA
>NCRO01000116.1 GCA_002849045.2 Candidatus Sediminicultor secundus | reverse complement strand
CGGGTGGCAAATTTTGAAAACCATTCTTTAGTATTTAGGGAGGCATTTAAAAATCCGAAGATATTTATAGGAGCAGGTAAGATTCTTGGCCGAAATATCGGGAAGATATTATTTTAAGAGGAATAAGAGGAAGAGGAATAAGAGGAGGGAGGAAGTAAATTGAAATCAATTATTCTTTGTGCCGGAAAAGGCACTCGCCTTAGACCGCTAACTCATACGAGTGCTAAACATTTAATTCCCATTGCTAATAAACCGGTATTATTTTACGCGATAGAGGCAATTAGGGATTGTGGAATAAAAGACATTGGGATAATTGTTGGGGAGACAGGAGAGGATATAAGGAGTGAACTTAAAGAGGGTAGCAAGTGGGGAGTGAATATTTCTTATATCGAACAGAAAGAAGCCCTGGGGTTAGCTCATGCGGTATCAGTGGCTAAGGATTTTTTGGGAGAAGATAAATTTTTAATGTATTTAGGGGATAACCTTTTAAAGAACGGTGTAGAAGGCTATGTGAATAAATTTATTCAAGAGAATTATAATTCTTTTGTGTTATTGACTGAAGTGGATAATCCGAAGCAATTCGGTGTTGCTGAGCTGGAAAGGGGAAGAGTAGTACGGGTAGTGGAAAAACCTGAAGAACCAGTAAGTAATTTAGCTTTAATAGGAGTCTATTTTTTTGATAAAAATGTTCATCAGGCTATTGAAAGTATAAAACCTTCTGCCCGGGGGGAATTAGAGATTACCGATGCCATTCAGTGGATGATCGACAAGGGTTATAAAGTTGGAGCTG
>NCRO01000115.1 GCA_002849045.2 Candidatus Sediminicultor secundus | reverse complement strand
CATCTTGCACCTTGTTATTTTATCTTAATTGGTCAATTGGTGAATTGGTCAATCGGAGAATTAATAAATTTTCTTGAAAAGAAAAATTAAAAAAGCTATAATAATTAAAATTTAAAAGTTATCAAGCAAAATAAGAAATAAGGCAATATCTATAATTAGTTAACTATAGATAGAGCAAAAAATGAAAGGGGAAAGAAAGATGTCTTTTGTAACTACTAAAGAGATGTTGAAAGAAGCTCAAAAGGGGAGGTATGCGGTCGGTGCTTTTAACGCGAATAATATGGAGATTATTCAGGCAATAGTAGAAACTGCCGAAGAAGAAAAAGCGCCGGTGATCTTACAAGCTTCTCAGGGAGCTATAAAATATGCGGGATTAGATAGTATTGTAGCTATAGTTAAAGTCATGGCTGAAAAAGCAAAGGTACCAGTAGCTTTACATTTAGATCATGGAACAGATTATTACCAAAATATAAAATGTTTAAGAGCAGGATTTACCTCTCTAATGTTTGATGGGTCAAAATTACCATTCGATGAAAATGTAGAGATGACTAAAAAAGTAGTGGAAATGGCTCACGCCTGTGATATTCCGGTAGAAGCAGAATTAGGACAGATAGGTAAGATGGGCGATAGCGATGAACCGGGGGTAGCGTTAGAGAGAGTAAAAGAGAGTATGGCGGTTCCAGAGGAAGCTGTAAAATTTGTTGAGTTAACCGAGATAGATTTTTTAGCAGCCGCCGTGGGAACGATTCACGGATGTCGAACTCCTTTTGCAAAGTTAGATATCCCTCGTATCGAGAGAATAAGGGAATTAACCGGAGTTCCTTTGGTTTTACATGGTGCCTCCGGGGCTAATGATGAAGAGATTAAAAAAGGCATTGCTGCAGGAATATGCAAGATCAATATTGATACTCGCATCAGGATGAAATTTACAGAAAAAATGAGGGAGATAATAAAAACTAATCCCGAAGAGATTGACCCTCGCAAAATATTGGGACCAGCAAAAGAGGCAGCCAAAGAAATCATTCGTGATAGAATAAGAGTTTTTGGTTGTAATGGAAAGGTGTGATGAATATGGTTAAAAGATTAGGTATTTTAACTGGAGGAGGAGATTGTTCCGGATTAAATCCGACTATCAGAGGAGCAGTATACCGAGCTCAGGATTATAATTATGAAGTTTATGGTATTCAAGAAGGGTGGAGAGGATTAGTAAAAGGCGATATAAGTCCCCTAAATTTGAGTGAGGTAAGAGAAATAATTGATCAAGGAGGAACTATTTTAGGGACTTCGAGATTAAATCCCTATAAAATAAATAATGGTATTAAACAGGTTCTTAATTCAATAAAAAAGCTCAAATTAGATGCGATAATAGCTATTGGTGGAGAAGATACTTTAGGTGTAGCCAACAGATTATTTAAAGAGGAAAATGTTAAATTGGTTGGTGCTCCTAAGACTATGGATAATGATCTTAGCGGGACTGACTATACCTTTGGATTCGATAGCTCAGTTACCTGGGCGATTAAGGCGATGCGAAGCCTTCAAGATAGTGGACGATCTCATCGCCGAATAATGGTTTTAGAAGTAATGGGAAGACATGCCGGTTGGGTTGCTTTATTTACCGGTATGGCTTCTGGTGCAGATTGGACCCTTATTCCTGAAAAAAAAGCAGATATAAAGAAAATGTGTCAGCATTTAAAGGAAGTCTATAAAAAGAACAAGTATGCTTCTGTTGTGATATCAGAAGGAGCAACCCTTCCTGGCATAAATGTCGAGAAGGAAAGCTTAGACCAATTTGGGCATATGATATTACGCAATAGAGGAGTGGGAAATATTCTGGCTGATCTAATTAAAAAGAATACCGGCATTGAAACTCGCCATGCAGTTATAGGTCATATTCAAAGAGGAGGTTCTCCTACACTTTTCGACCGTATTTTAGGTCTTAGGTGTGGAGTTACTGCCGTAGATCTGATTGCTAAAGGAAAATTTGGCTATATGGCCGCCCTTAAAGGCAGTGAAGTAATAGGAGTACCTTTAGAGAAAGCAGTAAGTAAACTTAAAGTGGCAGATAAAAAATGGTGGAAATTGGCACAAGTATTTTTTAAATAAAAAATACCATATATCGTATTTCGTGTTTCGTATTCTAGTATGTAGCGTATAGGTTTTCCCTTAGATCATTACGAGTGACGATTGGGAGCGTTGTAATCTCGGAAAATAGCCGGTAGTGTTTAGTAGAGAGTTTAAAGTAGAGGCATATTGCATACGCCTTTACTAAAAACTTAATTTTTTTTATCTCTTGAGATTATTTCTCTAACGATATACGATATACAATATACGATTCACAAAATACGAATTTATTCTGACTCCTGGTTTCTTCCTTTTATTTTTCTTAACTATCTAACCAGGTAACTAACCAGCCAACTAACAAGTGATGTAATGTGTAACCTGTAATAAGTACCTGTTCTTATAATTTCAGAAATTTAATCTTATTACTCATTATATATTACTTGTTACTGTATTTTATACGAGATACGATTCACGAGATACGAGATACGAATTAAAGCTGGAGGGTTTTATCGTGTGGCACGCAAACTTTGTTCACCTACATGTACATACCGAATACAGTCTCTTGGATGGAGCCTGCCGAATATCAGAATTAGTCGCTCAAGCTAAAAAGCATAAAATGCCTGCCTTGGCTGTTACCGATCACGGGGTTATGTATGGAGCCATACAATTCTACAAAGAAGCTATTCGACAGGGAGTAAAACCTATAATTGGATGTGAAATGTATGTTGCCCACCAAAGTAGGCTTGATAAATCCTCTCAAAGAAAAGAAACCCCTCATCATTTAATACTGCTGGTTAAAAACAATGAGGGCTATAAGAATTTAATAAAGTTAGTCACTTTATCTTATCTGGAAGGTTTTTATTATAAACCAAGAATTGATAAAGAAATATTAAGGGAACATAGCAAAGGATTAATTGCTCTTTCAGCCTGCTTGAAAGGAGAAATCTCTCAATGCATTTTACAGAAAAATATTAAGAAAGCAAAAGAAG
>NCRO01000114.1 GCA_002849045.2 Candidatus Sediminicultor secundus | reverse complement strand
AAAACTAAAATTATGAGAAGTAGGAAAAAGAAAGGAAGGTGGATAAAATGATAGAGGAATTACAGAATAAGCTGGAGCAACTTCATAAAAAAATTGACGAAATGGGGACTTATCTTTGACTTATCTGCAAAAGAGAGAGAAGTAAAAAAATTAGAAAAAGAAATGTCCCAAGGATCTTTCTGGTCTGATCAGGAAAAAGCTCAGGAAGTTACAAAAAGAGTTAAGGAATTAAAAGACGCTATAGGCGAATTTAATGAGTTAAAAGATAACTTAGAAGAATTAGCAATACTCTTAGAGCTCAATCTGGAAGAAGACAGGAAAGAAATTTGGGAAGAGATAGAGCAAAAAATAAAGGTTTTGGAAAAGGATATTGAAAGAAAAGAATTAATTGTTTTATTTGATGGTAAATATGATACTAATAATGCTATAGTTACTATTCGGCCAGGTGCTGGGGGTACAGAATCTCAAGATTGGGCTGAAATGTTGCTGAGGATGTATCTGAGATGGGCAGAGAAAAATAAGTATATTGCCAAAATAGTAGAGATCTCACCTGGTGAGGAAGCCGGGATAAAAAATGTTACTTTCACTATTATTGGAAACCATGCTTTTGGATATTTAAAAGTAGAAAAAGGAGTACATCGTCTGGTTAGAATTTCTCCGTTTGATGCTAATAGAAGAAGACATACTTCTTTTGCCTCGGTGGAGATTATCCCTGAAATTGATCAAGAAGTAGAGATTGAGATTAAGGAATCAGATTTAAGGATAGATACTTATCGAGCCACAGGAGCAGGGGGTCAGCATGTTAACACCACTGATTCTGCAGTAAGAATAACCCATTTGCCCACCAATATTGTAGTACAATGTCAAAATGAAAGATCTCAATACAGTAACAAAATGACTGCAATGAAAATTTTACAGGCAAGATTATTTGAACATTACCAGCAAGAAAAGGAAAAAGATTTAAAAGAGATTAGAGGGAAAAAGAAGAACATTGCCTGGGGAAGCCAGATACGTTCTTACGTATTTCATCCCTATCAGATGGTGAAAGACCATCGAACAGAAGTGGAAAGTGGAAATTTACAGGCAATTATGGATGGCGAAATAAATTGCTTTATTGAAGCCTATTTAAAGAGAAAGAAAAAAGATTAAATTATATCTAAGGTAGGGCAGGTCGTCCGCAAGTAACAATTGATAGTTCTTGAGCTATTGTTAATGCGGGCTGGTTACCTCTTCTCATCTTTTTATTAATTACTTAACTGGTTAACAGGCAAAATGGCTAATTGGCAAGTTGGTTAATTAACTTAGCTTAAAGGAGATAAAAATGATTAAAACTTATAACCCAAAAGAGACTAAGAAATGGATGGAATATCCCTCCTTATTTGTGGGAATTATTATGATAATTTGGGGAGTTGTCAATCATCAAACCATTTTATTAGTTTTAGGCTTCTTCTTTATATTAGTTGTGTCTAATAAAACTGAAATAATTATTGATAAGAAAGGGATATTGATAACTACAAAGACCTTGTTTTTAATGAAAAGAAAAGATAGGTTAAATTTTAAAGAGATGGAATCTATAATCATTAAAGAGGGGACACAAAAATCTCTAATCTATTTTATGAAGGGGTGGAAGGGCAGAAAGGTATTAATTGATACTATTAATTTAACTAAATTAATAGATTATATAAAAAATGAAAATCTTGATTTAATGAAAAAAGAATAAGATACTAATTTAGGTAAATAAAATAGAAAATATGGAATCAGTGGTCAGAATCCAGAAGTCAGAATATTATGAACGGGTAGCGTTTAGAGTATAGTATAAAGGGCTAAAAACCATAATTTAAAAATATTTTACAACTAATCAGGTATCCAGAATTCAGGAGCCAGGAGTCAGAAGTATTATAATAATTCCATACATAATATAGGACTATAGTCTAACATTATTCTGGATACTGGATTCTGACTTCTGACTACTACTTTCTTTACACAATCCAATATACTATAAACTAATAAATTAAGGAGGAAAATTAATGTTAATCGATAAAAAAGTCAGTAATTTTTTAAATGAATTAGCTTCTAATTCACCAACTCCTGGCGGAGGGAGTGTGGCTGCATTAGCTGGTGCACTGGGGGCAGCTTTGATTTCTATGGTTGGCAATTTAACTGTAGGTAAAAAGAAATATGAAGATGTAGAAGAAGATATTAAGAAAATTTTAAGTTCTTCGGAAAAATTACGCTATGAATTAAGTCAGTTGATTGAAGACGATGTTAAAGTTTTTAATAATTTTATGGCTACTTACAAGATGCCCAAGGAAACCGAAGATGAAAAAAAAGATAAGGACAGAGAAGATGCAAGAAGCACTAATTAAAGCAGCAAAAGTTCCTCTTAGAGTAGCCTACAAATGTCTGGACATACTGAGTCTTTCTAAAGAAGTTGCCGAAAAAGGTAATATTAATGTGGTAAGTGATGCCGGAGTTGCGGCCTTAATGGCAGAAGCAGCGTTGGAGAGTGCTATATTAAATGTGAAGATAAATTTGAAAATGATTAAAGATGAAAAAACAAAAGAAGAGCTTTCCTCTTCTATACAAGAATTATTATTGAAAGAAAAAGGACAGAAAGAAAAAGTGTTGGAAATAGTAGAGAAAAAAATTGGATAGATAGAGTTTGTATTTTAGAATTAAAAAAATTTCTAATTTTAATATCAAAAGTTCAAAAATTGTAAACAAACTATTTTTTGGAAAGGGGAAAAAGAAAATAAAATGAATAAGAGCTTAATTGAAAAGCTATGGAGAGAGAACCTGGAAATTTTTAAATTATTAAAGGAAAGTGAAAGTTTACAAGAAGCAAGGCAAAAACTCTTTCAATTTTCAAAAGACTTAGAATGGGAATATAGAGAGGGAAAAGAAGAATTACATAAATTAGAATACGCCACAGCCTTAGAAGCAATAAAGGTATTCAATAACCTTATTTCTCTCCGAAATGAGAAAATTGCTGGTTTTAGTACTTTAGATTATTTATGGAGTCTTGCTAAAGATAATCAAGGGATAAACAAAGAAGTGAGCGATGGTTTTTTAGAAGAATTTATTCACCTTTTCAAAGCCATGAAAAGCAAGGCAGATATTTCTTCAGGATGGCTAAGGCCATTACTGGAAAAAGATGGTATTAAAATAGTAGATTTTGCTAAGATTAAAGGGAGAGAAGCAGGGATATTTCGTTCTAATTATTTAGACAAACTATACGAAAAAATTCATAATTTTATTGACCGTTATCCTTCCGGATGTGATGATAAACTGATTAGGGAAAGAGAAGAAAATCGTCAGAAAATATTAGATTATTTTGGAGCAACTATAAACGACTGGAACGACTACTATTGGCATTTGAAACACATATTCCAAGATAAGGATGATTTAGAAAATCTCAAGAAATTAGTTCCTCTTGCCGAGGAAGATATCAAAGCTATTGAGATTGCTATTGAAAATAAAATACCTTTTGGGATTACCCCTTACTATCTTTCTTTATTCGATTTTTCCCGCAGTGATCGAAAAAATGATTATCAAGTAAGGTCCCAAGTCATTCCCCCTATACATTATGTAACTTTAATGAAAGAACATCGTAAAGAGAGGTCGTATTATTTTGATTTCATGGGCGAACATGATACTTCACCGGAAGAATTAATTACTAGAAGATATCCCATGATATCTATTCTAAAACCCTATGACACTTGCCCGCAAATTTGTGTCTACTGTCAAAGAAATTGGGAAATAACCGGACCAATGATGCCTGAAGCAGTACCCAGCAAGGAATCATTAGATAAGGCTTTAGACTGGTTTGCCAAACATACTTCCATGAAAGATGTGTTGATTACCGGTGGAGATCCTTTGGCTTTGGGTGATGAACAGATAAAGTATATTATGGATAGATTATGCCAGATGGAACATGTAATAAATATAAGGTGGGCTACCAGAACTCCAGTTACTCTTCCCATGAGGATAACCGATGAGTTAACTAAGCTAATAGGGAGTTATTTAAAACCAGGAAAAAGAAATATCTGTGTTGTTACCCATATTGAGGGAGCCTCTGAAGTTACTCGTCCAGCCATATTAGTAGAAATAGTTACATTTTTACCCTGACCTGCTTGGGCTATAATTTCTGCTTCTCTCTCGTGATTTTTTGCATTCAAGACATTGTGTCCAATATTCTCTTTCTTTAATAACCTACTCAACATTTCTGATTTATCAATCGATACTGTTCCTACTAAAATAGACCTTCCCATCTTATGAACTTCAACTATCTCTTTAATAACTGCTTTAAATTTTTCTCTTTCAGTCCTATAGATCACATCTACACAATTATTCCTGATTAATTTTTTATTAGGAGGAATAACCACTACCGGTAGATTGTAAATATGGATAAATTCCTCCTCTTCAGTCTTAGCCGTACCTGTCATGCCACTAAGTTTCTTGTATAATCTAAAATAATTCTGGAAAGTTATAGTAGCCAAGGTCTGATTTTCCCGGGCGATTACTACTCCTTCTTTTGCCTCAATAGCCTGATGAAGTCCATCACTGTATCGTCTCCCAAACATTAATCTTCCAGTAAATTCATCTACAATGATCACTTCTCCGTTTTTTACTATATAATCAACATCTGTTTTAAATAATCTTTGTGCCCTTAGGGCTTGGATAACATGATGTTGTACATTCATATTTTTCTCATCATATAGATTCTTTATCTGCAGTAACCCTTCAATACGGGAAACACCCTCTTCGGTTAGAGCAACCGTCTTTTCCTTTTCATATACTTTATAATCTACCTCTCCCTGTAACCGAGTAGCAATTCTGTTTACCTGTTGATATATTTTGGTCGATTCATCAGAAGGACCAGAGATAATTAAAGGAGTCCTGGCTTCATCGATTAAAATACTATCCACTTCGTCCACAATAGCAAAATGATAACCTTTTTGAACCACATCTTCCAGACGAACTGCCATATTATCTCTTAAATAATCAAAACCAAATTCATTATTGGTCCCATAAGTTATATCTGCTTGGTAGGCTTTCTTTCGTTCATCGATTCTCATATCATGCTGGATTAAACCTACCTTTAATCCTAAAGATTCGTAAATTCCACCCATCCAATACCTATCTCGTTTAGCCAGGTAATCATTTACGGTAACAATGTGTACACTATTACCGCTCAAAGCATTTAAGTATGCCGGCATGGTGGCTACTAAAGTTTTACCTTCTCCGGTAGCCATCTCGACTATCTTGCTCTGGTATAAAACAATTCCTCCTATAAGCTGAACATCGAAAGGTCTCATTCCGGTAACTCGTTTAGCTGCTTCCCGAACAACTGCGAAAACTTCAGGGAGAATATCATCCAGAGTTTCTCCTTTATCTAATCTCTCTTTAAATTTAGTGGTCTTATTTTTTAATTCTCCATCATTTAATTTTGAAATATCTGGCTCATAACTATTTATTTTTTCTGCTATAGGTTGTAATCTTTTTAATTCCTTTTCATTGGAATCGCCAAATACTTTTTTTACCAGATCAAACATAATTGTCTTTTCCTTTTCATTCTATTGTTTGAATTTTTATTTTTATGCTATCCGTAAAAATAACTATTCGTACTATTTATCATTGGAGGATAGCACTCAAGTAATATTGAATACTCCCCGTGGTAATCTCATTATTGAGCTAAAAACTTATAGCGAAAAGTTATTTTCGTATATCGGATATCGTATTGCGTTTGTTTCCCCCTCACCCTAACACTTTCCTCCGAAGGAGAGAGGGAATAAAGATTCTGTATACTTTAATTTATTCTATATACTATATATATTAATTGATCTTATATTTTCTTAACTAATTAACTCTTTCCTTTCTTTGCTAAGTACTATATACTCGATACGAATTAGTTTTCTGAATTCTATCTTTTTCACGAGATACGAGATACTAATTAGGCTTCTGGGTTCAGTTCTTCCTTCACCATTGCATTTTGAATTAAGCTGAACACCCCATAAAACATTAAAAAATCTCCCGCACTTACCACTGAAGGATCAGGAAAGGGGGGAGACAATGGGATAACATCAGCCAAAAATCTAAATAAGGTTTTTTCAGTTACAAGAGCATGAGTAACATAAGTACCTTCTTTTAATACAAGAGCAAAATCATCTAATCCTGCTTTATATAAACTGCTCAATAATACCGGCATATGGCCGCCATTAGCTACAATAACTATAAAATTAAAGATTATCCCCAAAGCGATAATCTTGATTCCTTTTAATGTCTTATTATACCAAACTGCCAATAGGAGCACAATATAAGAGAAAATTATCATATAAGAACTGTAATCAAGAACAAATTTAATTTTTTTTGACCCCAGAAATATTATTCCACCCTGAACTAAACAGGCTAACACTATTAATTCTATTTTCTTCAGTGAAATCTGACTCAAACTGCTTAACTTACCCTTGCGAAGCAGTCCTATTATAATAGAAATAATTATAATATAGACATATAACATTTATTTTTCTCTTTCTCTATCAAGAACCGAAATAAGAGCTTTAACTACTTCGGGATCAAACTGTTTTCCGGATTGTTCTTTTAACTCTCTCAATATTTTATTATGGCTTAACTTTTTTCTGTAAGGACGATCAGAGCCCATCGCATCATAAGCATCTGCTACAGCAATTATCCTGGCAGATATAGGTATATCTTCACTTTTTAATCCATCCGGATAACCTTTGCCATTATACTTTTCATGGTGATGATAAATCGCCTTATAGGAATTTTTTAAAAAATCTACCGGCTCTATAATCTTGGCTCCCATAATTGTATGTTCTTTTATTTTATCAAACTCTTTATTAGTTAGCTTGCTCTCCTTGCCTAAGATGTTATCTGCTATGCCAATCTTTCCTATATCATGAAGTAAAGCAGTATATTCTATATTCTCAATGTCCCGATCAGATAAATTTAATTCTTGAGCTACGGCTATAGATGTTTCAGCAACTCTCTCTGAATGACCTTTAGTATAGGGGTCTTTGGCATCAATGGCTGCTGCTAAAGCACGAATAGTATCCAAATATACTTTGCGCATTTTGGTATATAATTCAAAAGAACGACGAGCCAGTAATAAAGGGAGGAAAAATAATAAAATCCCTATAATCCCAACCTCTACATAGACGATAGCCATAAGAAAACCCATGGGGGCTTCTGCTATATAACTAGGTACCGTCTCCTTGATACTCGTTCTCCAAATTGTTGCTATTCTAACATTTTGTGCAAATGAAACAACCATAACAAATAAGGTTATATTAACAATACAATAAGTTAAAGCACATATGGCAGCAGGCAAGATAAATCTAAAAATATTTTGCGCTCCTACAACTCCTCCTGCTTGTTGATAGGCAATACCGGCAATACCAGCTGTTAAAGCATATTGAGAGGTATTAAATATTATTTTATACCACGACACTTTCCTCTCAATTATTTCACCTATCAATGCACCCAAAGCAGTTATTAACATTGCTAAGGCTGGTCCATAGACTAAAATCAGCACAAAATCTATGGGAAAACCGATACTTATAACTCCTCCTACAGGTAAGTCAACAGGAATAAATTCAGCGAAAATAGATATAGTAAGAAAAAATAAAATTGCCAACCATATATTAGAAAATGAGGGCAAGGAAGGTGTTAAATATATGAAAAGAGCAATAGCTAATGTTGTTATTACTATAATATATATTTTTAATTTTAAAGACAAATTATATTACCCCTTCAATCATAAATAAATTAGGCCGATGGGCCTTTATTATTCTATATTATCTCCAGCTATATTTAGCGCCACCAGCTAATAGTAAAGCCATGACACTAATTAATAAGCTGATTAGTTTTGCCTTATTAATCTTCATCTTTAGCACCTCCACGGTTTCTATTTATTTTTCCAACATTCAAAACCGCTTCGCTTCGCTCAATGAAACTACTACATCAGTTATTATATTATTAGTTCAAAATAAGGGCCTCACCGACCTAAAACTCTATTTAATTTTCTTTTATTAAAACTCTACGGTTAGTGGCTTTAAGGATTGCTTTTACTACTGCTTTATTAAGATCGTCTTTAATTACCGTAGAGCCTACCAGGTTTTCCTTTCTTTTTGAATCGATTAGATTAATAGAGACTACTATTATTTCTTTACCATCCAACTCAATCTTTTTTATTTCATCTACCTGAAAGAAAATTGAGCCCTCTAAAAAAGAACTTATCCCCTCTAAGGCAGCTTTAGCCACTAAATATTCCTGATTTTCGTCCCAATTTTTTCCAGATACTTTACCTTCATATATTTTTCCGTTATTTTCTAATTTTACACAAACTTCAAACTGATTACCGATAGCTCCCACTTTAATATCAGAGAATTTAAGTCTTAAAGAAGATTCTGATTCTTCTTCCTTTATTTGCTCATCTCTTATTTCTTTATCCTTTACTTGTGCTATACTAATTTTTCTATAATCTACTTGAATATTATATTTAGCTAATAAAAACGATTCTATATCCCGGGTGATTCTTTTAGGATTAGAAGAATCTTTAGTAATTATATGAATTTCTTTTATATCTCTATCCTCTGATAATACTATTTTCGCAAATAGAATATCACTTAGATCTTTTAACGATTTTTCTATATCTTCTACTTCGTAATTAAAACGTCGGGGAATTATAAAATTACGAAATGCATGTAATTTATTTTTCTCCATAAATTCCTCCTTAAAATTCCGGCTCAATTAGTCCGAAATTCCCGTCTTTTCTTTTATACAGAACATTAACTTTGTTGGTATTATCATTAGCAAAAACAAAAAAATTGTGTCCCAATAAATCCATTTGCATTGCCGCTTCTTCTACTGACATCGGTTTAATGGCAAATCTTTTAGTCTTTACAATTTTAGCAATCTTATTCGACTCATTATCTTCAACATTAACTCCTTTATTAACCAAACCTTTTCTTTCTGTGCCGGGGTGGGATTTCTGAAAATATTTTTCTTTATACTTTTGTATCTGTCTTTCCAATTTATCTGCTACTTTATCTATGGAAGTATACATGTCATCTGTTTCTTCTTCGGCTCTAATCAAAGCTCTGCTTGCCTGCAAGGTTGCTTCAACAATTTGCCTATTTTTCTCTATACTTAAAGTTACTATTACTTCTAAGATATGATCAAAATGTCTCTCGATCTTGTTTAACCTTTTTTCTATATAATTACGCATCGCATCTGTCACTTCAATATGTTTTCCTTTGAAAATAATCTTCATATCTCTTTCCTCCTTAGTAATAGTTTATTTTACTTAATATATATATTCTCCACCTAAACAAAAAACCCTTTTTTATTTTAAATTTTTTTCAAAATTTTACTTTAATTTATCCCTTTATCTTCTAAGTATTTTCCCTTCATTAACTA
>NCRO01000113.1 GCA_002849045.2 Candidatus Sediminicultor secundus | reverse complement strand
TCTCGTGGGCTCGGAGATGTTGATAAGAGACAGGATTTAAATGGTGCCCAGGCAAGATTAGACGACATTATCTATTCAGAATTGAGAGTTGACTTAGGATTATTTGACATGAGCGAAATAGTCTCGGAAAAAAGAGAAGGTATTATGAAAAGGGTCACCGAGATAAGTAATGAAAAAGCCAATACCTATGGAATAGAAATTGTAGATGTAAGGATTAAACGGGTAGATTTGCCTCCAGAAAATGAAAAATTCATTTTTGACAGAATGAAAGCAGAAAGGGAACGGATAGCCAAACAATACAGGGCTGAAGGACAGGAAGAATCAGCTAAAATTATTGCAGAAACCGAAAGAGAGAAAACAGTTATCTTAGCCGAAGCTTATAAAACTGCTCAAACTTTAAAAGGTGAGGGAGAAGCAGAGTCTATTAGAATCTATGCTGAGAGTTTCAATCAAGATCCTGAATTTTATAAATTTTACAGAACTTTAGAAGCTTATAGATTAACTTTTAAAGATAAAACTACTGTTTTACTTTCTACTGATTCTGAATTTTTGAAATACCTAAGCAGACCCTAAAATAGTGAATAGTCGTTAGTGAATAGTTAGGAAAGAAAAAGACAGGATGCAGAAAACAGAAGACAGAATAATACGCATCTCGTGAATCGTATCTCGTAAAAAAGAATTCAGGAGTCAGAAGTCAGAATAAAATCGTATCGCGTATCGAGTATCGCGCAGAGAATACAAAGGGGCGGATAAGTCCGCCCCTTTGTACGATAATAATATACGTTATACGAAAAATGTTTTAAATTTTGAATTATGGTTTTGCGCTTTTCGCTTTAAGTTTTTAGCTTAGAATTAGAACATCATCAATATTCTAATTCAGGATTTATTTGATTTTCTGGTTCTTCCCCATAATAAATCTTCATTATATTATCAAAGACGGACTTAATATTTTCCTCTAAAGCTTTATCGGTATATCCTGCTGTATGAGGACTCATTACCACATTATCTAATTTATGAAAATCATATTTACTTGGTAGTACTTCTCTTTGTTCTGATGTAGGATATAGATACCAGGTATCTATTGCTGCTCCAGCGAGGTTACCTTCTTTTAAAGATTTAAATAAAGCTTTCTCATCTATTACTAAACCTCGGGAAATATTTATAAGATATTTTCCCTTCATTAACTTTAACTCTTTTTTTCCAATTAATCCCTTAGTTTCTCTGGTAAGAGGAACAGCTACGACAATAAAATCCGATTCTTTAATCACTTTTTCTAAATCTTTCTTCTCTCCCAAAAATTCCAGAATATTTTTCTTTTCTATATCCTTCTTTTCTATCTTCCTTTTTAAAGCAAATACTTTCATGCCTAAGGAATGCCCAATTTTAGTAATCTCCCATCCAATTGAACCTAAACCTACTACTCCTAAACTTTTCCCCTGAAGTTGAACGGTAGGTTCCTTAGTAGAAAGCCCATGCCATCTACCCAACCTTAAATCTCTATCATTAGTGACAATATTTTTAGCTAAAGCCAAAATAAGGGCAAAGGCATGTTCGGTAACTGCAGTTCTGTTGGAATGTATGTTGCAGATATAAATTCCTTGACAATTTTTATATAAATCAAAATCCAATTTATCCACTCCCGCAAAAGGAATTTGAATTAATTTTAATTTCTTGGCTTGTTCAATATTCTCTTTGCTAAAAGACCCACCTATTGCCACTTCAACTTCCTTGAGATATTTTTTAATAGTTTCTCTTTCATCTGTTTTAGGGATAATAAACTCTAAATTAAGTTTTTCTTTTTTGTTTAATTCATTAAACGCATTCTCCCATACTTGAGGTTTTGCCATCTTACTTAATATCAAAATTTTCATCTTTTGCCTATTCTTGGTCTCTCTTTTTCTTTCCACTTTTTGCAAAAAGTTCCGGACTGCCATTATATGCTTACACTCGAGTTTTAATTTTCGAGCTCTTCTTAAAAAATCTATACATTCACACTGAGGGATATTTATATCAACCTTATAATATTTTCCTGGCTTTGAACTACTTACTAAAAAATAATCATTTTTTCTTTCTACCTTTAAATCTTTAGCGGCTTTTTTTCTCTTGTTTATTTCTTCTTCAGCCAGAGCTCTTTTAGCTAAGCCATCAGCCATAAAGTTATTATCTCTTCTATCCCAGATAAAATATATTTTACCTGGAATAGTCCGAATAATTTCTTCAACCCGATTAAATAATGGAATTATTCCTTTATTCTTAACTTTATATTTTTTATTTAATTGTTTAACTACTAATTGGCTATCACAATATACATCTATCCGCTCCGGATTTATTTTTTTTACCTCCTCTAATCCCCTAATTAAGGCTTTATATTCAGCAATATTATTAGTTCCATAGCCAATGGCTTCACTTATTTTTTTAAATAATTCTCCGTCTTTATAAATTACTATCCCGATTGCCATATTTCCCGGATTAGGATAACAAGCACCATCTACTTTTATTAATATCTTAGACATATTTCCCAGCTTCCTTATCAAAATCCCTTTTTAATATTCTTTTAATTAAATCTATCACTTTTTCTGGCTGTTTGGCGTAGATTAATTGTTTTTCTTCTACATAATTTTTAAACAAAGGTCCCAAATTAAAATTTAAAGAAATCACTTTTTTCCCAATATTTAAAGCTAAAGAAATCTCTGAAATAGTTCCCGTTCTCCCGGGAAGGGCAACTATTACTTTACTGGTTAAAACATTAATGTAATTCCGGGCAAGACCTATCCCGGTCAATATGGGTATGTCGGTATATTCAGAAGCCCATGCAGGGTCATTGCCTGGCAAAATACCAATAGTTAACCCGCCATTTTCTTTCGCCCCTCGAGCTGAGGCTTCCATAATTCCGGAAGCTCTCCCTCCGTTTAATAAAATCCACCCTTCTTTAGCAATTAGACCACCTAAGCGGCGAGCAACTTCATAGTCACCGGCATTAACTATTTCTCCTCCACCCATAACTCCAATAATAATTTTTCTGATAATAATCCCCTTCTCACTTTTCATATTTAATATAGTTATTTTGAAATAAAATTTCTCTTGTTATTTTAAAGGTGACATAACTACCCTTTTTGTAGTAAAATAATGATGGCACTATTATATATTAAAAAATATTTTTTGTCACATAGTCTATTACGAATTTAATAATTATAAAAAAGGGAGTTAATGAGACAACATATTATGAACGAAAGAATAAGGTACGCCTTTGAACATACTGAAATATTAAGAAGACCTAAACAACTCATATCCACCTTTGGTTCTTCGGTAATTCATTATTACGTACTAACTGAACCAGTATATTCTGAATTTACCAAAGATAATTTAGAAACCGTAGTTAGAGAGGGAAAGGTTAGCTGGTATCAACCCAAATTACTTACTCCTTCTTATATGTTTAGGATAGAGGGGTTTAGCAATGAAGCTAAAAAAGCATTTGAAACACTAGCCAGCCAATATCCTGATTTAGCAGGAATTCTTTATAAATTTAAAGTTAACAAAGAACTTGACGAAATGAATTTTGTTTCTGGTCCTTTGTTAACCGTAGCAGAAAATATTAATAATGAAATAGATAAAAAGGGGGATTCCCTTTGTGCTGTTATTAAAGGCGTAGCCGATCTCTGGGATGTATCTCTTTCTAAGTTTATTTTAGATATGATGGTTAGAAGTGTTTATTCAGCCCAGATACCTGATTTTAAAAGCAGAGGATTTATAGGCATAAACCAGATTGGTCAAGCTATTATCGCTAAAGATAAATACGGTGTTCCGGTAGCTGCCCAAGAAGAAATAATAAAATTATTTAAATTAGCAGAAAAAGGAGAATTGGAACCGGTTAAATTAAAAGAAGAATTGGATATCTGGGGATTATTCGAATATTATCAGGATAGATTTTTTAGTCTTTTTAAGAAAAAATAATAAGATGCTAAATTCCCGTTTTATACTTTTATAGGGGCACAATGAATTGTGCCCTTCCTGTTTTATATTTTTTTTATCCTCTTTTTTAAGGCTCCAAAGACAAAATCGGGCTTTGCCCTTCCCTTGGTATAACGCATAACCTGACCTACTAAATAGTTTAAAGCCTTTTCTTTCCCTTGGTTAAAATCATCTATCGATTTGGGGTTTTCCTTAATCACATTATCTATTACTTCAAATAATTCATTTTCATCGGTAATCTGAGTAATTCCACTTTCTTTCACAATTTGAGAGGCGTCTCTTCCAGTCTTAAACATCTTTTCAAAGACATCTTTAGCCATCTTGCCACTAATTACTCCCTCATCTATTAACTTTAGCATCTCTACTAATTTTTCAGGAGAAATGGGAGATTCATCTATCTCTATCTTCTCCTCATTTAAATAACGCATTAATTCTCCCATAATCCAATTACTTAAAATTTTACTATTAGGATATAAGGAAGTAGTCTTTTCGTAATAATCACCCGTTGATTTGGTCGAAGTTAATATCTCTGCATCATATTTGGGAATCTGATAATTTTCAATAAACCGCTCTCTTCTTGCTTCAGGTAATTCAGGAAGGTTTTTCCTGATCTTATCAATCATTTTTACATCTACCTTAATAGGTAAAAGATCCGGTTCAGGGAAATAACGGTAATCATGGGCCTCTTCTTTGCTTCGCATTGAGATAGTAACGTTCTTTGATTCATCCCAGTGCCTGGTTTCCTGAACTATTTTTTCTCCCTCAGCCAGGAGTCTCTTTTGGCGGTCTACCTCAAATTGTAAGGCTTTCTTGACTGCTTTAAAAGAATTCATATTCTTTATTTCTACTTTGGTACCCAAAGCAGCGGTTTTCGCATCTCTAAGCGAAACATTGGCATCGCAACGCATCGAACCTTCTTCCATATTGCCGTCACATACTCCCAAATGCTGGACTATACTTCTTAATTTTACCAAGAATATTCGAGCTTCTTCGGGAGAACAAAAATCAGGCTCGGTTACAATCTCTGCCAGGGGAATTCCGCAACGGTTATAATCTACCAGAGAGTAAGATGAGGAAGCAATATTCCCCTCATGAACCAGTTTACCGGCATCTTCCTCTATGTGAACTCGGGTAATCCCAATCCTGTGCTTTTCTTTGCTTTTTGGAAGAGAAATCTCCATATATCCATTTACTCCCAAAGGAATATCATATTGAGAAATCTGATAAGCTTTAGGTAAATCAGGATAAAAATAATTTTTTCGGTGAAATCTGCTTATCTGATTTATTTTACAATTCAAAGCCACTGCAGTTCTTATGGCAAATTCTAATACTTTTTTATTAAGTACGGGAAGTGAACCGGGTAAACCCAAACACACCGGACAGGTATTGGTATTAGGCTCTTTACCGATATAATTAGTGCTGCAATGACAAAACATTTTTGCTTTAGTCATTAATTGGATATGAATTTCTAAACCGATTACTATTTCTTCTTTCATTCTGCTGCTCCTTTATGTTTTGCTGGTGTTATCGATGGCTTCTTCTTTTCTACATCATTATTTTGTTCAAAGTTAAATGCTGCTCGTAATATGGTCTCTTCACTAAAATGCTTACCTATAATTTGTAAACCTATCGGCAAATTACTTTTGCTATATCCGCAATTAAGAGAAATTGCAGGTATACCGGCCAAATTAATAGGGACAGTATAAATATCAGAGAGATACATAGTTAAAGGATCTGATACCTTCTCCTTCAGCTTAAAAGCAGGGGTTGGAGAAGTAGGGGTAACAAGGATATCGTATTTACTAAATACTTTATCAAAATCTTCTTTTATTAAAGTACGAACTTTCTGGGCTTTCAAATAATAAGCATCATAATAACCTGAGCTCAAGGCATATGTACCCAGCATAATTCTTCTTTTTACTTCACTTCCAAAACCTTCACTTCTGTTCCTCTGATACATAGAGGACAAATCTTTATAGTCTTCTGCTCTATAACCATATTGCACGCCATCATATCTCGCTAAGTTTGAACTTGCTTCTGCGGTAGCAATCAAGTAATAAGTGGGCAGAGAATATTCCGTATGGGGTAATGATGCTTCTTCAATCTTTGCTCCTAATTTTTCAAATATTTTCAAAGCTTTATTCAATGCATCCTTAACTTCCGGATCTATTCCTTCGATAAAATATTCCTTAGGAACACCTATTTTTAAATCCTTTATTCCTGCCTGGCAAGATTTTAAATAATCAGGAACTTCCAAATTTACGGAAGTGGAATCCATATTATCATGTCCGCTTATAACTTTCATTAGTAAAGCGCAATCGGTCACATCTTTAGTTATGGGCCCTATCTGATCTAAAGACGAGGCGTAGGCAACCAAACCGTATCTGGAGACTCTTCCGTAAGTTGGTTTTAATCCCACTATTCCGCAGAGAGATGCAGGCTGACGTATAGAGCCTCCTGTATCTGTCCCCAAAGCAACAAAGGTCTCATCTGCTGCTACTGCGGCAGTTGAACCACCACTGGAACCACCGGGTACTCTTTCTAAGTCCCAGGGATTATGAGTAGGACCAAAAGCAGAATTTTCAGTAGATGAACCCATGGCAAATTCATCCATATTAGTTTTTCCTATTATTATAACCCCTGCTTCTTTTAATCTATTAATTACCGTAGCATTATAGGGTGGAATAAAACCCTTTAGTATTTTAGAACCGCAGGTAGTCTCCGTTCCACGTGTAGCTATTATATCCTTTACAGCAACCGCTACCCCGGCTAAAGGAGGAATATTTTCTCCATTTTTCACTTTTATATCTATTTCTTTGGCCTGCTTTAATGCTTCTTCTTTATTAAGGACCAAAAAAGCTCTAATTAAGTTATCTACTTTATCTATCTGGTTAAAAATATTCTGCATAACTTCATAAGCAGTAATTTTCTTTTTTCTAATTAAGTTGATGACTTCGTGAGCAGTTAATTGGTTTAAGATCAATTATCTCTCCTCCTTAGATTACATTATTTTAGGAACTTTGAAATAGCCTTTTTTAATATACTTAGCATTGGAAAGGGCTTCATCCTGAGATAAAGAAGGTTTAACTTCATCTTCATTCAGCAGATTAGGCATGGAAATAACATAAGCAGTAGGCTCAACCTTTTCAGTATCAAGTTCATTTAACTTTTTAAAATAATCTAAAATTGAATTTAACTGAGAAGTAAATTCTTCTTTTTCTTCTTCGTTAAATTCTAATTTGGCTAATTTAGCCACATATTCTACTTCTTTTTTAGTAATTATTTTTTCAGTCATAATATTTCCTCCATGTTTTATTCGTATCTCGTATCTCGTGAATCGTATCTCGTAATATAGCGTATAGCGTATAGAAATATAGTAATAAGTAATATGTAATGAGTAATAAGTTTAAATTTACTAAATTATAAAAACAGGTATTATTACATGTTACACATTACATCACTTGTTGGTTAGTTAGTTACCTGGTTAGCTAGTTAAGAAAATAAAAGGAAAAAACCAGGAGCAAGAATAAATCCATATCGTGTATTGCGTATTGCGTCGAACAGAATAAGTCAAATAATAAAGTTTGATTCAAAGCGGCATGCTGTGTCGCTATACTTTTCTAATTATCTGAAAACCGTAAACTGATAACTGAAAACAAAAAACCTGTATTTAATCTAACGACTAACAACTATTCACTATTCACTAGTTATTATTTTTTTAAATTCCTCTTCACTAATTATAGGTACGCTTAATTTTTGGGCTTTTTGGTATTTAGAGCCCGGATCCTCACCGGCAACGACATAATCTGTTTTTTTACTTACGCTGCCAGTAATTCGGCCTCCTAGTTCACTGATTATGTCTTTAGCCTGAGTACGAGTAAAATCCTTTAGAGTACCGGTTAAAACAAATTGCTTTCCAGCTAAAATTTGGGTCCCTTTCTCTTTTCTCCTTATCTCTTCTTCCTGGCCAAAATTCAAATCAGCCCTTCTTAATCTTTCAATAATAGCTAAATTCTCCTTTTCCTTAAAGAAAAAAATTATGCTTTCTGCAATTTTAGGACCAATTTCATTAATCTCGATCAATTCTTCTAAGTTGGCCTTTTTAAATTTATCTAAAGTAGGGTAGTATCTGGTAATCACTTCTGAAGTATGAACTCCCACATAACGTATCTCCAAACTATAGATTAAGTTGGCTAAAGATTTTTTCTTACTCTCTTCAATTGCTTTTAATAAATTATCTGCGGATTTCTCCGCCATCCGTTCGAGAGAGATTAAATCATCTCTTTTTAAAAAATACAAATCCGAAATATTTCTAATTAATTTTTTCTCTACTAATTGATCAATTACAGCTGGACCCAATCCTTCTATGTCCATAGCATCTCGAGAAGCAAAATGTCTGATTCTTCCTCTTACCTGGTCCGGGCAGGTAGGATTAATACATCGAAAGACCACTTCGCCTTCCGGCCTGAATACCTTTGCCCCACATACTGGGCATTGAGTAGGCATATTAAATTCTATCTCCTTGCCAGTCCTCTCCTCTTTTATTACTCTTACTACTTCCGGAATAACTTCTCCGGCTTTTTGAATTAAAACGGTATCTCCAATTCGAATATCTTTTCTTCTAATTTCATCTTCATTATGAAGAGTGGCTCTTTTCACTACTGAACCAGATATTGTAACTGGTTCTAATTCAGCTACCGGAGTTATGGCCCCCGTGCTCCCCACCTGGAGTTTGATATCTTTCACTATAGTATTCATTTGTTGTGCAGGAAATTTATAAGCAATAGCCCAGCGAGGATTTCGAGTAGTCGACCCCAATTCTTCTCTCATACTCAAGGAATTAACCTTGACCACCATTCCGTCAATCTCATAATCCAATTCTTCTTTTTTTTCTATCCATTTCTGGTAGTAATTTATAGCTTCCTCTACATCCTGACAGAGTTTGATATGGGGGTTTATTTTAAATCCAATTTTTTTTAAATAATTCAAGGCCTCCATATGGGTATTAAATTTATTTCCCTCAGGAAAAGTTGCTCTATAAATAAAAGTATCTAAGTGTCTTTGGGCAGTGATTCGAGGGTCTAACTG
>NCRO01000112.1 GCA_002849045.2 Candidatus Sediminicultor secundus | reverse complement strand
CAAAACTAATTCCCATATAACTTGCTCCCACTCCTAAAATAATTCCCAGAAAAATGATTAGTGGTCCCATAAAGGAAAGGCTCTTTCCTCTGAAGATTAAAGATAAACCTAAACTTACTATAAGTAGGGGCCAGAGTTTTAATAAATTTGACCATACAGACCAATCTAATATTTCCAAAGTATTTGCCAGGAGGATTGTTCCTATAAGTAAAAAAGTTAATCCTTTAATTGTTTTATTTGCCTTCATTTCTTTCACCTCAATTTATTTTAATAGTTGTTAGCATTAGTTAGCTAGTTAGTTGGTTATTTGGTTACCTGGTTAGTACAGGATTTAGTATTAAACTAGTTAGCCAACTAACCAAGTAACCAGCTAACTAAATACGATATACGATATACGAATTTATTCCTTTTTAGTAAGATTAGACCAGGCATTAGCAATTAAAAGGTCAATTAATCTTTGTTGATCAGATAAATATTCGGGATTTAGACCTAAGGCAATTTCTCCTTCTCTTACAGCATTTTCGTAATCTTGACTACGATAATAAGATAGGCCTAATTTATAATGTGCCTCTGAGAGGATATAATTTGAATCTGCTAACTGAAGAGCTAACTCATAATTTTGATAAGCCTTTTGGAGTTCTCCCGCATTATAATGCATATTGCCTATTTCAATAAAGGCCTGGGCGAAATTATCAAAAGTAAAATCTTTGATGTATAGTGGGTAGAATTTTTGGGATAATACTTTTTCCATTATGGCTTGTTCGTATTCTTCACCTTTTAAATTAATAAGTCCTAATCGATAATGTGCTATAGCAATTGACCTTTTATCTTCAGTAAATTGAGTAGCTTTATTATAGGCAGATATCGCTTGTTCAATGTTTCCCACGCTGCTATAGTAATCACCCAAATTTAAACAACAAGCGGCACTTTCCCGGTAAGCTAAAAAATTGTCCAGGATATAAGGGCTGGGTTTAAGTTTACCCAATTTTATATATGTTTCCGTGGCTTCGATTAGTTGATTATTATCCTGGTAGAGTTGGGCTAATTCGGAAATAAGCTTGTCATTTTGGGGAATGAGTTCAACAACTTTTTCGTATTCTATTATTGCCAGATCATACTCGAGCGTATCTTTATATATCATTCCCTTTACAAAATAGGCAAAGGCATTATTGGGGTCTTCGATAATAATTTGAGATAGATTGGTAAGAGCTGATTCTCTTTCCCCCATTTTGTACAAAGCATAACTCTGATTTATCCTGGCCAATATATTCGTTTCATCTAAACCCAAAGCTTTTTCGTATTCTTTTTCCGCAGGTTCATATAAATCTAACGAACAATAAAAGTTTCCCATATTGATGAAAGCGAAGATATCAGGTTTCATAGTTTTTCTTTCTATAATTTCTTGCAATAATTTTTCTGTTTCAGTGCTGGCAAAGACAGAAGTGGTAAAGAAGGCTAATAAAATTATTAAAAAGATTACAAAATTTACTCTTAATTTTTTCCTATTCATGGCTACCGTCCTTTCTTTTTTTAATATTTTATAATTTTACGTATAAAATCGAAGAAATTTACTAAAAGAATTTATACTTAATACTTATATATTCAATATATTCAACATTATTTTTAAAAACCCTCTTTTTTTATTAAAATTTTTTTAACTTATTTTTATTATATCATTTCTGAACCGAATTCTTTTAATTTTTTAATGGAAACTTCTTAGTAATCCTAACTTTTTATAACCATAAAATATTTCACCTCTTTAAATCTTAAATTTTTTAGTTTTAGTTAAAGAATTAAAGAACTTTTTTATTTTATATTATATATATATTATGTTTTTAAAGCAAATCCCTCTTTTTTTATTAAAATATTTTACAAATTTACCAATATAGCAATTCTCCAATTTACCAATTACCCAATTGGATTAGTCGTTAGTGAATAGTGAATAGTATTTAGTGAGAAAAAAGAAAATAGTTGCAAGTTGCAAGTTGCGAGTTACAAGCAGGGGCAGACCTTGTGTTTGACCGAAACAAGACCAATGAACCAGTTAATTAGAAAACTTCTAGCCACCTAAATATCAAGATATGCGTCTCGCCTGTCTAATGTTGTAATTTTTAAATCAGCATATATAATTAAAGAAGGATTTTTACTTATTTTATCGAATAAGCTAATTATAAAAGACAATTTACGGATATAAACTTTATTGAGGTAGATAAAAAGTAGAATGGTATTTTTCTTTCTCTCTTAACAATATATTTAGTACAATACTATCTTTTAATTTATTTTCTTTTTCTTTCTTGACGCGGTACACGACACTATACTAATTTAATCTCTTTTCTTTTTCTTTCTTAACTCGATACGCGATACTTGATACTCGATACTATATTATACGAGATACGAATTTTCTTTAAAGGGAGGTGGCAGCCGATGAAGATTACCCATAAACTTGCTCAGAATATTGTAGAGAAAACCATGGGCATTTTAAGGAAAAATATTAATATTATGGATGAAAAAGGAGTGATTATCGGGTCGGGCGATAAAAGTCGTTTAAATCAATATCATGAAGGAGCAGCCAAGGTAATTACAGAAGGGAAGAAGTTGGAAATTTATTCTAAAGATATAAATCATTTAGTGGGAGCAAAGCCAGGAATTAATCTTCCCATAGAACATAATAACAAAATTATAGGAGTAGTAGGTATTACTGGTGAACCAGATGAAGTTAGCCCCTTTGGCGAAGTGATTAAGATGACTGTAGAGATGATGTTACAGCAGGAATTTTTATTAAAGGAGTTACAATTGGAACAACAGGCTCGGGAAAATTTTATTCATGATTTAATCTCTGGAAGGATGGGAAATGATCCGGATTTATTTATAACTCGAGGGCAGATTGTAGGATATGATATTTTAATTCCCCGGGTAGCCTTGGTTATGGATATTTATCAGTTTGAAAAGACTGCAAAACAGAGTTTGCAGACTTTTAAAGGGCTAAAAGAAGGAGAAATTTATTTACAGAGATTAAAGAATGATGTATTAAAAACTATTCAAGGAATATTTATGGATACTCCCCAGGAAATTGTATCTTATACAGGGGGGGATAGATTTGTAGTTCTGAAAACCATTAATCCTAAAGATTCAGATGAAATTTTAAGAAGAAAATTATTTAGAATGGGAAAGAGAATAAAAAACACTATTTCTCAGCAGATGAAATTTAAGGTAACCATTGGAATCGGAGAATATCATGAAGATATTCGGGGGATAAGTAAATCATTTAAAGAAGCCACACAAGCTTTGGATGTAGGTACTAAATTAGAAGGAGCAGGAGATATTTATCATGTAGACAATTTGGGCGTAGGCAAGCTGTTAGCAGAGATAAAAGGAGAAAGTCAACAAGAATTTATGGAAAAAACCATTTATTCTACAAAAAACAATAAAGAGAAGAAAATAAACGAAACATTATTAGAAACTTTAAAGGCCTTTTTTGATAATAATTTAAGTATTTCAAAAACCGCCCAAGTTATCTATGTACATCGTAATACTTTGCTTTATAGATTAAGAAGAGTTAAAGAGATAACAGGTTTAGACCCAAAAAAGTTTGATGATGCAATTCAGTTGAGGTTAGCTTTAAAAATGAGGATATATCAAGGGAGTAATAAGTTTAAATAATCTTAAATTGTGCTAACTGCTATTAAATTTATTCTGCAGACACAGACAAAAGTGATTTATAATTTGTAATTTATTTAGTATCACGTTAATATAAAAAATGTCAACGATGGCATTATTAAAAATTACATATTATGGTTCTATATTCAATGTTGCCGTTGACGAAAAGGATGCTATTATGTCAGTAAAGTGTTTATTAGTTGAGCCTCGAGGATCTCACCAAGTAATTTTTTTTAAGATTAATGATAAAATAGTAAAATTAGTTATTTCGGGTGAGACAAAAATCAAATCCGGGGACACATTTTTTATTAATTTTAAGCAGGAAAAAATATTGTTTTTTGATTATGAAAGTTAGGAGGAGATATAAGATTATTATACAAAGGAAAGATAGCATGAATATAGCATTATGTCATTACCGGATTGGCGAAACTGATGGAGTTTCCCTGGAGATGGATAAATGGAAAAAAGTTTTAGAAAATATGGGGCATAAAGTATATTTTATTGCCGGCAGTACGGGTACATCTGATGGTTATATTATACCGGAATTGAATTATAGATTTAAAGAGGATTTGAAAATTGAAAGAAATGCCTATTTAAAATTAGAAGACTATCAGGATGAAAATAAATTAATAGTGGCTAAAAGTTACCGAATTATTGAGCTAGTACATGTGTCTCTATTTATTATTTAT
>NCRO01000111.1:3514-15930 GCA_002849045.2 Candidatus Sediminicultor secundus | reverse complement strand
ATATATTTTAATTTTGAATTTTGAGCTATGGCTTTAAGTTTTGCGCTTTTCATTTTTCGCTTGGCTACTAAATACCATTCACTAACGGTTAATTTAATAAGTTAATTTTTTTGATATATTTAAATATATCTGATAGAATTAAAATCGATAAATCAAATATAAGAAAATTGACCAAGGACAAGGAGGACAAGTTTGTATGACTAAATATGATATTAATAAAGTAAAAAATATTGCCTTGGTAGGCCATGGTGATTCCGGAAAAACCTCGCTTACCGAAGCTTTGCTTTATGACTCAGGAATGATTACTAGATTGGGAGACACCAAACAAGGTAATACCACTACTGATTATGATCCCCGAGAAATAAAGAAAGGAATAACCATCAATTCATCTTTAGCTTATTTAGATTGGAAGGGTTTGATGGTAAATATTCTCGATACCCCAGGCTACCTTGATTTTATTACTGATACCAAATTGAGCCTTAGAGTTGTGGATAGTGCCATAATAGTTCTATGTGGGGTATCAGGAGTAGAAGTGCAGACTGAAAAAGTCTGGGATTTTGCCGATGAATACAAACTACCCCGAGCTCTTTTTATAAATAAAATGGATCGGGAAAGAGCCGATTTTTACCGAGCAAAAGATACGATTAACAAAGTTTTTGGTTCATCCGCAATTTCAGTACAATTACCCATTGGCAAGGAAGAAAATTTCCAAGGCATAGTCGATTTAATAAAGATGAAAGCCATTATTTATAAAAAATCAGGAGAGGGTAAGCCAATTTTTGAAGAACAGGAAATTCCCCAGGATATGAAAGAAAAGGCAGAATCTTATAGGAAGGAATTAGTAGAAGCAGTAGCTGAATTCGATGACGAGCTTTTAATGAAATATTTGGATGGGGAAACTTTGACCAACCAGGAGATTGCTTCTTTGTTAAAACAGGGGATAAAAGAAAGAAAGATTGTTCCCATTCTTTGCGGCTCAGCGACTATGAATTTAGGAATAGAGCTTCTTCTTGATTTTATAAGCGAATATCTTCCTTCTCCATCTGAAATGCCCCCTGTTGCAGCCAAGAATGTAAAAACTTCTTCTGAAGAATTAATAAAAAATTCTATTGATTCCCCTTTTTCTGCTTTTGTTTTTAAAACTGTAGCAGACCCCTATGTAGGAAATTTAACTTACTTTAGAGTGTATTCAGGGAAATTACCCGAAGATTCAAATATTTATAATTCTTCAAAAAGCATAGATAATAAAGTAGGAAAAATTTATAAAATGCAGGGCAAGAATCAACGCTCTATTTCTGAGGTTTATGCAGGAGATATAGCTGCTGTAGCAAAACTTAAGAATACTATTACCGGTGATACTCTCTGTGATAAAGATAATCCTGTTTTATTTGAAAAAATAGAATATCCCGAACCAATAATGTTGCTGGCAATCTCTCCCAAGACTAAGGGAGATGAGGATAAATTAAGTACCGCTCTAAGCAAGATAATTGATGAAGATCCTACGGTTAAAGTTTACCGGGATGAAAATACCGGAGAGACCATATTGACTGGCATGGGAGAATCCCATCTGGAAGTAATAGTTGATACTATGGAAAGTAAATTTGGAGTAGAGGTTGAAAAAAGCACTCCTAAAGTAGGATACAAAGAGACTATTCGAAAAAAGATTAAGGTAGAAGGAAAATATAAGAAGCAATCTGGCGGCAGGGGGCAGTACGGACATTGCTGGTTAGAGCTTGAACCCAAAGCAAGAGGAGGGGGGTTTGAATTTGTAGATAAAATAGTTGGAGGAGTAATTCCGCGTCAGTATCGACCTGCAGTGGAAAAAGGCGTAATCGGAGCAATGGAAAAAGGAATATTGGCAGGATATCCCACTGTAGATATAAAGGCTACTGTTTATGACGGCAGTTATCACCCGGTTGATTCTTCAGAAATGGCTTTCAAAGTAGCCGGTTCGATGGCTTTTAAGAAAGGAGCGGCAGAAGCTAACCCGGTCTTATTAGAGCCTATCATGGATATAGAAGTAATAGTACCAAAAGAATATATGGGGGATATAATTGGAGATTTGAATAGTAAAAGAGGGAAGATAATGGGGATGGAAGAATCTTCAAGTGGAAAACAGGCTATTAAAGCTAAAATACCCCAAGCAGATATTTTTAAATATGCTATCGATTTGAGGTCAATTACTCAAGGTAGAGGTACTTTTAGTTTGAAATTTTCCCACTATGAAGAGGTGCCTGCTAATATTGTACAGGAAATAATTACTAAATCCAAAGAAGAAGAGGAAGATAAAAAATAATTCTTAAAAAAATTTAAAATATTTTTTAAAAAAAGAAGGATTTTTAAATTAGATATAGAATGTATTATATAAAGATGGACTTATTTATCGATTTGCACTAGTAAAATATTATAAAAAAGGGGGAGGTGTAATAATATGGCAGATTTAGCTTGGTATTGGTGGGCAGCAATCATTGCAGCGATAGCATATTTGATATGGTATTTTGCAGAAGAATAGAATAAAATATAAATTAATATCGAATTACTATAAATTGTAAGAAACGTTTCTTTAGGTGCAGGGCGAAGCAAATTGTCCTGCACTTTATTTATATTTATTAAAAAGGTGATTAATTTGAAATTACCAGCCAAAAAAAGATATATTTTATTAATTTTGCTTTTCCTTATTTTCTTTGTTATTACTTATAAATCAATGGCAGATGAGGAAAATAGAGAAAACAGAGTCATTCCTTTAGGAGAAGTAGATTCATTAAAAGTTTCTATAAAATTTGGGGCAGGAAAACTGGTCTTAATTTCCGGGGAAGAAGATGTGTTTAAAGGTAATTTCCAATATGATAAAAGTATCTTAAAGCCTAATATCCAGTATGAGATATTAGGGGAAACCGGTATTTTAACTCTATCGCAGAGTATTAAGAAAGACCTTGATTTACCATTTCCTTATAAAAATAGATGGAATTTAAAATTACCTTCTGATATCCCTCTGCAATTATATATTAACACCGCGACTTATAGTGGTGATATTGACCTAACTAATTTACAGATAGAATATTTTTATCTTAATTCGGGAGCAAGTCAAACCAATATTGAATTTAATCAACCTAATCTTATAGACTTAAAAAATATTAATATAAAAACAGGTGCTTCCACTATAAAAATATTAGGTTTAGCTAATGCAAATTTTGATGAAATGAATTTTGCCGGTGGAGCGGGGAGCTATATCTTTGATTTTTCAGGAGACCTAACTAAAAAATCGAAAGTTAGTATTAATGTAGGAGCAGCCAAAATAATTTTGAAGATACCTTCAAGCATAGGAACTAGAATTATTTTTAGAAATTTTCCGGCTTCAAAATTAGATATCAGGGGTTTTATAAAAGTAAATGACCAAACTTATATTAATCCGGAATACGGGAAGAGTGCTGCGGAATTGGATATCGAAATCAAGGGAGGTCTCATAGATATTGAGGTAGTCTCACTAACTGACTAAATTAGTCGTTAGTGAATAGTGAATAGTTGTTAGCATTAGATACAGGTTTTCAGTTTATAGTTTTTAGACAAGAGAAAAATCGGTTTACAGTTCATTACAAGAGCGTATAAAACAATGTAGTCTTGGCTATTCGGAGCTTTCTGTAAACTTGTAACCCATAACCCCCGTAACTTATTACAGATTACTCATCCCTTATCACTGTACTTTATCCTGGATTCCGACTTCAGTTTTCCATTTTTTCAACCAGCTAACCGGTAAACTGGGTAAGTGGCTAACGGTCTTACCGATATACGAAATACGATATACGACATACGAAATATTGACTTTTATTTTTTTTTCAATTATACTAAAAACGAACTCAGAAAGAAAAAAACCGAGCGAAGGATTGAAAGGTATATTTTTTAAAAAGAGAATCAGCATTTGGTGAAAGCTGAGAAGACACCTTTAAACTCACCTTCAAGTTTTGTAAGCGAAAAAATAAATTAATAATATTGATTTAAATATAGTTTACAACGTTGACAAGCGTTAATTGTTTAATAAGAGTAGATAATGTGGGGCTGTAGCGCAGTCGGGAGCGCGCCTCCTTGGCGTGGAGGAGGTCGCGGGTTCGATTCCCGCCAGCTCCACCAAATTATAATGTATTAAATCTACTGAAAAAGGGTGGTACCACGAGAAAGATCTCGTCCCTGGTAATAGGTTAATCAATTACTTGAGACGGGATTTTTATTTTTAAGGAGGAATATCTAAAAATGGAAGACAGATATAATTTTACCGAAGTTGAAAAAAAATGGCAGGAGTATTGGAATAAAAATAATTATTTTAAATCTTATGTCGATTCTAAAAAACCGAAATATTATGTTTTAGAAATGTTTCCCTATCCTTCGGGAGAGCCTCATATGGGACACGTAAAAAACTACGTTATCGGTGATGTAGTGGCCAGATATAAACATTCTCAAGGATATAATATCCTGCACCCTATGGGCTGGGATGCCTTTGGCTTACCCGCAGAGAACGCTGCTATAAAAAATAAAATTCATCCCTTAATCTGGACTAAAAACAATATTCAAAAAATGAAGAATACTCTAACCAATATGAGTATTAGTTATGATTGGGACAGAGAAATAGCCACCTGTGATCCGGATTACTACAAGTGGACTCAGTGGATATTTTTGCAACTATATAAAAAGGGATTAGCCTACAAGAAAAAAGCAATAGTTAATTGGTGCACTTCCTGCAATGTAGTATTAGCCAACGAACAAGTAATAGATGGAAAATGCTGGAGGTGTGAAAATGAAGTTGTTAAAAAGGAGCTATCTCAATGGTTTTTTAAGATTACTGAATATGCTCAGAGATTACTTGATGATATAGAGTATTTAGAAGAATGGCCAGAGAAAGTATTAACTATGCAGAGAAATTGGATAGGCAGGAGCGAGGGAGCAAGGGTTGAATTTCCCATAAGAGGGAGCGATAATACTATTCCAGTTTTCACTACCCGACCCGACACTCTCTACGGAGCAACCTATTTTCTATTATCTCCCGAACATCCCTTAGTAGGAGAGATAATAAAGGATTCCCCTTGTAAAGATGAAGTTAAGAGCTTCAAAAAGAAAGTAAGCAAAGAGAGTGCTATAGATAGGGTATCGGGAGTGCTGGAAAAAAGAGGATGTTTTACCGGTAAATATGTAATAAATCCCCTAAATGATGAAGCAATTCCCATCTGGGTAGCAAATTATATATTAATGGACTATGGAACAGGTGCGGTAATGGCAGTTCCGGCTCATGATCAAAGGGATTTTGAATTCGCTAAAAAATATAATTTACCTATAAGAATAGTTATTCAGCCAAAAGACAAGAAAGTTACCTCTGATACAATCGAGGCCGCTTTTGATGAAGAAGGCATTATGGTTAATTCCGGCCAATTTAACGGCTTGCCAAGCAGTAAATCATTAGATGTCATAATTGATTATCTGATTAAAAAGGGATCTGGGAAGAGAGAGGTTAATTACAGATTAAGAGATTGGCTTATTTCACGACAGCGTTATTGGGGTGCACCTATTCCTATGATTTACTGTTCCGAATGTGGCATGGTTCCCGTACCTGAAAATGATTTGCCGGTTTTGCTCCCGGAAAATGTTGATTTAAGACCCAAAGATACGTCACCGTTGGCAAGCAGTAAAAAATTTGTTAATACAATTTGTCCAAAATGCGGCGGGGAAGCCAAAAGAGAAACAGATACTATGGATACTTTTGTCTGTTCTTCCTGGTACTACTTTAGATTTTGTTCCCCTAAAACTGATACAGCACCATTTGATGCTGAAGAATTAAAATACTGGATGCCGGTAGATCAATATATCGGTGGAGTAGAGCACGCCATATTGCATTTATTATATTCTCGGTTTTTTACCAAAGCTTTATATGATATGAAATATGTTAATTTTAAAGAACCTTTCAAAAGACTCTTTACTCAAGGGATGGTCTGCAAAGATGGGGCAGCGATGTCTAAATCCAAAGGCAATGCAGTTAATCCGGGAGAAATATTCTCTAAATTCGGCATTGATGCTACCAGAGTAATGATGCTGTTTGCCGGTCCTCCGGAAGCAGATATGGAATGGACGGATAAAGGGATGGAAGGGGCTTCTCGATTCTTGAATCGAGTTTGGCGATTAATCTACAATAATATCGATTGCTTTAAAAAAGCGGGAAATAAAGAAGAAGTTTCCCCGGAAGATATAAGTGTGGAAGCTAAAAAAATAAGACAGAAGACCCACCAAACCATTAAAAAAGTTACCGAAGATATCGAAGAAAGATTTCACTTCAATACAGCTATTAGTGCCATAATGGAGTTAGTCAATGAAGTGTATAAATTTCAGTTAGAAGCAGAAGAAAAACAGGGAAAAGAAGGAGATGTTTTTGTTTTAAAAGAGGCTTTAGAAATGATAGTCAGGCTTTTAGGTCCCATCGCTCCTCATTTTTCAGAAGAGCTATGGCAAGAGATGGGTAACAAAAAAATTATTTATATGCAGCCCTGGCCTAAGTATGATGAGAAGATGTTAGAGGAAGAGGAGAAGCTAATTGTAATCCAGGTAAACGGAAAACTAAGAGGGAAATTGATAGTTCCTGCTTCTTACGATGATGAGAAAATAAAAGATGAAGCACTTTCTCTGCCAAAAATACAAGAAAAAATTGAAGGTAAAAAGATTATAAAGATTATTGTTATTTCTGGGAAACTGGTAAACATTGTGATAAAATAACAAACAGTGAAACAGGTTGCAAGTTACAAGTTACAAGTTTAAAAAAAGAAGTAGGGGCGTATTGTAATACGCCCTTCTAACTCATACAACCCTGGTCAGATAAATCTGACCCCTTGTACGGCATACAAAAAAATTTAAATTTAAAACAAAAAAGGAGGAAATATTATTATGGCTACTTTTGGCGACTTAAATAGTTTTATCGGTATTGGCAGATTAACCAGAGACCCGGAATTAAGATACACACCTGGCGGGACAGGGGTATGTAAGTTTGGCATTGCCATAAACAGAACGTATCGAAATCAGGAAGGAAATAATATAGAGGAAGTTCTCTTTATAAATGTAACAACCTGGGGTAAGCAGGCAGAAAATGTTTCACAGTTTTTAAAAAAAGGCAGAAGGGTAGCTATAAGTGGCGAATTAAGGTCTAATAATTGGCAGGATAAAGAAGGAAACAAGAGGACTTCTTTTGAAATTAACGCCAGAACTGTACAATTTTTAGATTTAGTGAAAGATACAGGTATTGCCAAAGAAGGCCCTCCCACAGAGAGTGAAGAGGATGTTTCTGAGGAAGTAGTAAGTGAAGATACTAAAGTAGAAGATGCCAAAGTAGAAGATACTAAAGTATCAGAAGATGATATTCCGTTTTGAAATAGTGAATAATCGTTAGTGAATAGTATTTAGTGAAGAAAAGAAAAGATAGAAATTGGAAACCAGAAAATTTGATAGCGGGTAGCGTAGAGCGTATACATTTAGTTTGTTGGTTAGTTAGCTAAAGATTTGGGATTAAACCAGCAAACTAAATTGGCCGGCAGACCGGAAGGCTAATTAAATAAAAACTAGATGCTAACGAATAATTTAATTGGTGAATTCAACATAATCGGTAAGTCGATTATGTTGAATGTTTTTGCAAAATTTAGAAATATTATGCTAATATTATTATAGACAAAGAAAAAGAGAGATGTTATAATATCACTTGCATAGTAAAAAAAGAGATAAACGGGCGGGTAGCTCAGTTGGGAGAGCACTGGTTTTACAAGCCAGGGGTCACAGGTTCAAGCCCTGTTCCGCCTACCAATTTTTAATAAAATATATAGTGGGGTCGTAGTGCAGCTTGGTTTAACACGCCTGCCTGTCACGCAGGAGATCGCGAGTTCAAATCTCGTCGACCCCGCCATCTTTTTTAACAACATGATTATATAAGGCGATTTTAAATGCCGAGATAGCTCAGTTGGTAGAGCAGTGGACTGAAAATCCACGTGTGCCCAGTTCGATTCTGGGTCTCGGCACCAAGTTTTTTGCGGAAATAGCTCAGTGGTAGAGCATCGCCTTGCCAAGGCGAGGGTCGCGGGTTCAAATCCCGTTTTCCGCTCCATCTTTATAAAAATTAAATGTGGCGGCATCGCCAAGTGGTAAGGCAGAGGACTGCAAATCCTTCATCCTCGGTTCGAATCCGAGTGCCGCCTCCATTTAGTTTTTGGTTTTGAGTAACGGTTAGAGGTATCGGGAGACGGGCGGTTAATTCAGTGGTAGAATGCTTGCTCGACGCGCAAGAAGTCACTGGTTCGAATCCAGTACCGCCCACCATTTAAAATCTAATAATAAAATAAGATTGCGTAGGAAATAGTAGGTTAATCTTTTTTAAAGAGAGTAGATATTGATAAAGGTGTAAGTGTCTGCATAAAAGTTTAATCGAATACCTTTTCTACATTAAATCCCTAATTTGAAATTTTAGAAAAATGAGTAAAATTAGGCGAGTATATCCGATAAAATATTTTAAGCGGGTTTGAGTTAACCTTAATATATTAACTTAAACTAAAAAAGGTGGAACCGCGAGATCATTATATTATACTTCTCGTCCTTTTCTGATACAGGACAAGAAGTTTTTTTGTTTAATTATAAGGAGGTAGATATTATGTCAGAAATTAAAGTTGTTTTATTAGACGGTTCGGAAATAAAATTGAAAAAAGGCGCTACTTTGCATGATGCTGTTATTAAAATAAGTAAAAAATTAGGCAAAGAGGCAATTGCCGGTATAGTAAATGGAGTGGAGAGGGATTTAAATTATATTCTTGAGGATAATAATCGGGTTGAGATCATAACTTTTGCTTCACCTGAAGGCAGAGAAATTTATCATCATAGCAGTTCCCATATTATGGCCCAGGCGGTAAAAGAATTATTCCCCCAAGCAAAATTAGCCATTGGGCCAGCCATTAAGGATGGCTTCTATTATGATTTTGATTTAGACTGTTCCTTTACTCCAGGGGATATAGTACTTATTGAGAAAAGGATGAAAGAGATAGTGGGTAGAAATCTCCCTCTAAAAAGGATAGAAGTAAGCAAGAAGGAAGCTGATGAGTTATTTAAAAAACAAAAAGAAGATTATAAAATAGAACTTCTTAAAGATATAGAAGATGATATGGTTACCTTATATCAGCAGGGAGATTTTATTGATCTGTGCAGAGGCCCCCATATTTCTTCTACCGGGAAGTTAACAGCTTTTAAACTTTTAAGCGTTGCCGGTGCATACTGGAGGGGAAATGAAAAAAATAAGATGTTGCAACGTATTTACGGAACCTCATTCGATAAAAAATCCGAACTGGATAATTATTTAAAATTAATTGAAGAAGCAAAAAGGAGAGACCATCGAAAATTAGGAAAAGATTTAGATTTATTCAGCTTTCATGATGAGGGAGTTGGTTTTCCTTTCTTTCATCCGAAAGGAATGGTGTTAAGAAATATCCTGGAGGATTACTGGAAAGAGGAACATTATAAGAGTGGTTATACGGAAGTTAAAACTCCGATTATCTTAAATAAATCATTATGGGTAAAATCCGGGCATTGGGATCATTATAAGGAAAATATGTATTTTACCAAGATAGATGAGGAAGATTATGCTATTAAACCGATGAACTGTCCCGGAGGAATTTTAATTTACAAAACTACCCTTCACAGTTATAGAGATTTACCGCTTAGAATAGGGGAATTAGGGTTAGTGCACAGACATGAATTATCCGGGGTGCTTCATGGACTCTTCAGGGTAAGGTGTTTTACCCAGGATGATGCCCATATATATATGACTTCGGAGCAGATTAAAGATGAGATAAAAGGAGTAATTGATTTAACTGATAAAATATATAAGGCCTTTGGTTTTTCCTATCGTGTGGAATTAAGCACTAAACCGGAAAATGCCATGGGTTCGGATGAAATATGGGAAAAAGCTACCAGCAGTCTGGAAGAAGCTTTAAAAGATAAAAAGATAGATTATATTGTAAATGAAGGCGATGGGGCATTTTACGGTCCTAAAATAGATTTTCATTTAGAGGATTGCATAGGCAGAAACTGGCAGTGCGGTACCATCCAGTTAGATTTTATTATGCCTGAAAAATTTGATCTTTACTATATTAATAAAGAAGGCGACAAGGAAAGGCCGGTTATGCTGCATCGAACTATTTTGGGAAGCATAGAGAGATTTATCGGGATACTTATCGAAAATTATGCGGGAGCATTTCCTTTGTGGTTAGCCCCCGTTCAAGTAAGATTGCTGCCCATTGCTGACAGGCATATTGAGTACGGTAAAAATATAGTGAATGAGTTAAGTAAATATAATATAAGAGCGGAATTAGACGAGATTAATGATAAAATTGGGGCTAAGATAAGAAAAGCTGAGATGGAAAAGATCCCCTATATGTTGATATTTGGAGATAAAGAAGTAGAAGAGGGCTTTACTTCGATAAGAAAGAGAGGAAAGGGAGACTTAGGGAAGGTAAAATTAACCAAGTTTATCGAAGATGTTTTAAAAGAGATCGAAGAAAAAACCTTATAATATGTAAAAATTCTTCTATATCCATATATTCTGATTATTTATAAAGGTTTATGTTAGTGTAAATTTTAATGGGGAATTGGGAAAAGAAAAAGAACGGTATTTTTTATCTAACTTTTCGCGATATGCGATACAATTTCGTTGTTCGTATCTCGTATCTTGTATCTCGAAAGAAAAATAAATTCAAACACACAATTTTTCTAATTTTTAATATTTCTGGCTATTTGGTTTTTGCGAGATACGATTCACGTAATACGAGATACGAGTAATATATTGACTATAAATAAAGAATATGTTATAGTTTTTTAAAAATAATGAAGGTTTGTATATATTTTGAGGAAATTTAAGAGCTATATCTTTTTATCTATTAAAATTAGTAAAATTATATTCTAAAGTTGAGCTAAAAAACTAATTTAAAATGTATAAAAATTGACGTATTGCTCATCTTTAAGCGGTGTAAAGGAGGAAAATAGGAATTAAGTCAACACCAAAGTTAAGAATAAATGAAAAAATCAGAACAGAGAAGATCAGGCTTATAGATTTTGAAGGTAAACAGGTAGGGATAGTAAGTAAAAAGGAGGGTCTTGAACTTGCAGAAAAGAGCAATCTTGACTTAGTTGAAGTTGCGCCAGATGCTAATCCTCCAGTTTGTAGAATTATTGATTACGGAAAATATAAATACTTACTGGATAAAAAAAATAGAAGTGGGAAGAAGAAACAGAAAAGCGGCGGAATGAAAGAAATAAAGATGCGCCCTAATATTGGAGAACATGATTACAATTTTAAAGTAAAAAATCTATGTAAATTTTTAGAAGAAGGTAATCAGGTAAAAATTACTATAATGTTTAGAGGGCGAGAAATGAGATATTTAGATTTAGGAAGAGAATTATTGGACCGTATAACTAAACATACCGAAGAAATTGCTAAGATTGTAAAGGAGCCAAAGTTAGAAGGACGGAATATGATTTTAGTTTTAATGCCTAAATAAAAAAAACATTACTAGAAAAGAGGTTAAACATATATGCCCAAAATGAAGACGCATAAGAGTTCAGCAAAAAGATTTAAGGTAAGCAGTTCAGGTATAATAATAAGGTCAAAGGCTTATAAAAGTCATATTTTGACTAAAAAGACTGCAAAGCGCAAGAGAAATCTAAGGAAAGGTACTACGGTTAGTAGCGCTGAGGTAAGAAAGGTTAAAGTATTGTTACCGTATTCTTAATATTTTTAAAAATATTAAAACGTTATTTTTGGTATTTCGCACTTAATGTGGAATTCATAAGTAGGAGCACGATGCATCGTGTCCAAAGAAACCAGAAGATAAAAGAAAAATAGATTCCCGCTGAAGTTTATACTCACGAAAGTGGGTGCGGGAATGACATATCGAAAAATAATTCGGATATAGAAAAGATAAGGAGTGAATGGTATGCCAAGAGCGACAAATAGTGTTGCCTCAAGAAGAAGAAGAAAAAAAGTACTAAAATTAACTAAAGGATATTGGGGGGCAAAAAGTAAACTTTATCGTACTGCTCATGAAGCTATGATGAAGGCACTTTCTTATGCCTATAGAGATAGAAGAGCGAGAAAAAGAGATTTTAGAAGTTTGTGGATAACCAGAATTGGTATTGCCGCCAGAAACGAAGGAATGTCTTATAATAAGTTTATAAGAGGTTTAAAGGTTGCAGGGGTAGAAATCAATCGAAAAATATTAGCTGAATTAGCAGTAAAAAATCATGAAGCATTTGTTAGTGTAGTGAAAGTTGCTAAAGAAAGTGTAAATTAAGTTTATTTTTATACGCATTAATATCTGTACAATATTTTTTGTTAAAAGTTATAATAAAGATAAGTAGGT
>NCRO01000111.1:2500-3506 GCA_002849045.2 Candidatus Sediminicultor secundus | reverse complement strand
TTCGGGCCTTCACAGGCGATCAGACCTGCTTCACCCTGGCCATGGTTAGATCACTCGGTTTCGGGTCTACGCCACCTAACTAAAATCGCCCTATTTAAGACTCGCTTTCGCTGCGGCTCCGCAGCAGCTGCTGCTTAACCTAGCTAGATATCGTAACTCGCCGGCTCATTCTACAAAAGGCACGCGGTCACACTTTCCTAAGATAAATCTTAAAAAATAGTGCTCCCACTGCTTGTAGGTATACGGTTTCAGGTACTATTTCACTCCCCTCCCGGGGTACTTTTCACCTTTCCCTCACGGTACTAGTTCACTATCGGTCACCAGTTAGTATTTAGCCTTAGGAGGTGGTCCTCCTAAATTCTCACAGGGCTTCCCTTATCCCATGATACTCGGGTGCCTGAAAAAAGAGGTCCTTTTCTTTCGCCTACTGGACTATCACCATCTAGGGTAGACTTTTCCAATGTCATTTCGGCTAGAAAAAGACTTGTTAACTCTTTGATTCTTACGGTAGCAGAATCAGATCAGGTCCCACGACCCGGGAATGAGCAACGTCTACCGACTATCACGCTCATTACCGTTTAGGCTCTTCCCTTTTCGCTCACCGCTACTTAGGGAATCGTTATTACTTTCTCTTCCTGGGGGTAATTAGATGTTTCAGTTCCCCCCGTCTTGCCTCCTTACCCTATTTTATTCAGGTAAGGATACCATAGGTTTGCTATGGTGGGTTTCCCCATTCGGGCACCCCTGGATCAAAGCCTGCTTACGGCTCCCCAAGGATTATCGCAGTTAACCACGCCCTTCATCGCCTTCTGGTGCCAAGGCATCCACCGTACACCCTTTTCGACTTGATCGTCAAAATTAAAATGTATTCAAATGTCTTACTACCTTATACACTCTCTATTTGGTTTTAAAAGAACGGATTAGTCGTTGGTGAATAGTCGTTAGTATTTAGTGAAGAACTAAAACAATACTCACTTTAGACTATTTTGGGGGTATACAATACGCC
>NCRO01000011.1 GCA_002849045.2 Candidatus Sediminicultor secundus | reverse complement strand
GGGAATACCGGTCGTATGGCCGCCATCTTTATGTTAAAGTAATAATAAAATGATTACAATCCAAAAAGTAAACAAAATGGTAATGTGGGGACACGATGCATCGTGCTCACAGGAGAGATGAGGCAATAAAATAAGAAGGGCACAATTCATTGTGCCCCTACAAGTATCTCCTGATTTTTCATCTTTCTCTTTTTTTCTTTCGTTTTCTTTGTTATATACTTATTTCTTAACTCGATACTCAATACTATATACTCGATACTATATTTAAACGCAATACAAGATATAACCGCAAAAAATATTTTTGAGCTTTTAGGTCATTATGATCATATTAAAATAGAGGGAGGAAGGTATGCGGATAAAAGAGCATCCCATTTTAGAATTTAATCAAAAGGAAAAGATAAAATTCACCTTAGATGGGAAAGAATTAGAAGGTTATAAGGGTGAGCCTATTGCTTCTGCCCTGGTGGCCGCCGGAATAAAGGTATTGAGCAGAAGCATTAAATATCATCGCCCCAGAGGGTTTTTTTGTGCCATAGGAAAATGTTCAGCTTGCCTGATGAAAGTAAACAGCATCCCCAATATCAGAACCTGTGTAACTAAATTGGAAGAGGGGATGAGAGTAGAAACTCAAAAAGGAAAAGGTGATTTTAATTGAAAATGACTGATATAGCCATAATCGGTGGGGGCCCGGCAGGATTATCGGCAGCAATTTATGCTGCTTCCCTGAGAGCAAAAGTAACTCTCATTGAC
>NCRO01000110.1 GCA_002849045.2 Candidatus Sediminicultor secundus | reverse complement strand
ACGTTTTACGCTTTTCGTTTTTAACTATATACCTATACGCTAAACGCTACCCGCTATACGCTATATAAGATTTCCAAGGAGGATTAATTAATGAGACTAAAAGAAGGGGAAAAAGGTTTTATTAATTACCGGAATTGTGATGATGAAGAGCTTGTTTGCTTAGCTTGTCAGGGAGATTTAATAGCAGAAGAATGTCTGATTAATAAATATAAAAAATTAGTCAAAATAAAAGCTCGCTCATATTTCTTAATCGGTGCTGATACGGAAGATATCATTCAGGAAGGAATGATTGGACTTTACAAAGCAGTAAGAAATTATCAATTTAAGAAGCTTTCCTCTTTTAAAGCATTTGCTGAATTGTGCATTACTCGGCAGATTATTACAGCTATAAAAAGCGCTACCCGTCAAAAGCATATACCTTTAAATTCATATATATCTCTTAATAGGCCAATTTATAATGAGGATTCTGATAGAACTTTATTAGACATTGTGGATAATTTAAGCATTAATGATCCTCAGGACTTATTTTTAAATGGTGAAAAATTAAATAATCTTAAAGTGAGAATCAAAAGAATATTATCAGACTTAGAAAGAGATGTTTTAGAATCTTATTTAGATGCTAAATCTTATCAAGAAATTGCAGCTGATTTGGGAAGACATGTAAAGTCTATAGATAATGCTTTACAAAGGATAAAAAGGAAGTTAGAATTAATCACGAAATAATTTTTAAAAAGATTGACTTAATTATAAAAAATAATTATAATGTGTAAAATTGCCGATGTAGCTCAGTTGGCAGAGCAGCTGATTTGTAATCAGCAGGTCATCCGTTCGAACCGGATCATCGGCTCCAGATAACATATAATAAATAGGTATCGTGTATTGCGTATGGTGGCACTCAAGTATTATTGAGTACCACCCGTGAAGAAAATAGAAGTAAGAAACCAGGAGCCGGATTAGTATATAGCAAGATAGCAGTTGAAATAAGGGATTGAATGATTTGGAGATTTAAATATTTGTATCTTGTTTTTCTGGCGAAATACGAAATACGATATACTATATACGAGAATAATGGGGAGGTACCAAAGTGGTTAAATGGAGCGGACTGTAGATCCGCTGGCTGAACGCCTTCGAAGGTTCGAATCCTTCCCTCCCCACCACTTTAGGTATTATGCCCGCGTAGCTCAGTCGGAAGAGCGCATCCTTGGTAAGGATGAGGTCACCAGTTCAATTCTGGTCGTGGGCTCCAATTAAGTTAAATAGATATAGAAATGCTTTTTTTATATTTAAGGAGGAAAAATCAAA
>NCRO01000109.1 GCA_002849045.2 Candidatus Sediminicultor secundus | reverse complement strand
AGAAAAGGAGAATTAACTATTCCAACTTCCGAAGATGGTAGAACATTGAATGTAAAAGCACTAAATGTTTTCGAACTCATCGATGAAGGAGCATTGAAAGTTTCTACTTATGTGGTACAAGCAGGAGATAATTTATGGGCGATTGCTGAGAAATACGGTTTTACCTGGGAAGAATTAAATGATATTAATGACTTAGAAAATGCCAGATTAATTCTCCCCGGTCAAACTATCTTAGTTCCTGCTCTACCCTGAAAAATGAAAATTTAGTATAAATTCAAAAACCCTATCGCCGCTGTAATGGATGGCGGTAGGGTTTTTGACTAAATAATATGATACAGGGGACGATTCTTTGCATCAACTTAAAAGCGATTAAGGGGGTGGTTAAAATAAAAGCAAAAAAATTAATAGGTTTTGCTTTATTGATTATTACCCTGTTTTCTTTTGCTACTTTTATTACCTGTGCTGATAGGAGTTTTAAAATAACCGACTATCAGGCTCAGGTGAAAATATTAGAAAATGGTGATATTCAGGTAAGCGAAATTTTTGAGTATAGTTTTGATGGCGATTTTAATGGCATAATAAGAACTATAGGAATTAAAGGGTCGGATGGATTTAAGTATTTCAAGGCTTCCGAATATTTCCCTGAAGATAAAGAATTAGAATATACTCAAAGTTTCGCCGCAGATATGGTGACTTATAAAATTTATGATAAATCCAGCAACGAAAGAAAATTATTTCTACTGGAATACCAATTAGAAAATGTTGCAACTTTATATAATGACATCGCAGAATTTTATTGGAAATTCTTCGATGAGTCCAATACTTCCCCCATCGGCCACATTAAAATAGAAATAGAGCTCCCGTCTGCAGAAGTCTCGCCAGAAGAAATAAAAGTGTTTGGACATGGCCCGCAAGATGGAAAAGTGTTTATCCTGGAGGACGGTAAAATAGTATATGAAG
>NCRO01000108.1 GCA_002849045.2 Candidatus Sediminicultor secundus | reverse complement strand
ATAAAAGGCTGCAAAAGATAGATCAAGTATATAATGTTAGTGATTAGATTAAAAAATGGTTATCTAAAAGAAAATAGATTTTTTTGTACCTATTTAATCAAACACAGTACGCCGCGTTGCTGCGTTAATCGGCAAACTGGTTAACCGGGTAACTGGCTGTCCTACCGTGAAAACTTGTATTTGTGCTAACGACTATTCACTATTTACTAACGACTAATTTAACGGGCTAACCAAAAAGGAGGTTCTTATCATTGTTATTATTAATTAAAAAATTAAAAAAAGTAAAACCTGTCGCAGGACCGTCCCCTGATACTGACACTGACAAATTTAAAAAACCTGCCAGAGGACCGTCCCCTGGTATGTTTTTAGCTATATGTTTGCTTTTAATTTTGGCAACAGGTTGTAGTATAAATCCCCCAGTCCCAAATATTACTGGTTCTATTGAGGGAAATGTTTTTGAGCCCACCTCTCCGATAACCCAGGGGATAATGTTATTAAGCGGTGCTTTGGTTTCGGTTTCCAACACTTCCCATAGTGCCCTCACCAATATATCAGGTTATTTCAGGATTGACGAAATACCAATAGGGGAACAAACAATAACCATATCCAAAGATGGTTATGTTACCCTTATCCTTGAAAACGTCTCCATTATTGAGGGGGAGATTACTTTACTCGGTGGGGAAGGTCAAGACCTCTTAATCTTGTATCTTACGGCTGGGAAGGCCCAACTTGATAAGGCAATGTCTTATTATAATGATCAAGATTATGTGAATGCTATTATTGAGTTTGAAAAATTACTGAATGACTATTCAGATTCTATATATGCTGATGACGCCCAATATTATCTGGCTTTATCCTACAAACACCTTTATTATTATAATAGCGCTATCCTGGAATTTGAAAATTTCCTTTCAGTTTATACCTATAGTGCTTTTGCCGATGATGCCCAATTCAATATTGGTGATTGCTATTATATCATGGGTAATTATGAGCAGGCTCAAATAGAATATCAAAAAGTAATAGATGACTATCCCAACAGCGATTTAGCTGATAATGCCCAATATAGCATATCTCACTCTTATCTTAAATTAGATCTATATAGCTCTGCTATCTCATCCTTTCAAAAGGTTATTATCAACTACCCTGCCAGTGAGTTTGCCGATGATGCTCAGTTTTATATAGGATACTGCTATACCGAGCTGGAAGATTATGTTGAGGCAATGATTGAATTTAAAAAAGTCATAGAAAACTATCCTCAAAGTACCTGGCCTGATGGACGCTCAGTTCCTGCGGTAGCCCAATTTTATATAGGCTGGTGTTATGAGAAGTTTGAAGACTGGCTTAATGCTATTAAGGCTTATCAAAAGGTGATTGATAATTATCCGGATGGTACCTGGTCAGATGGTAGTTTAATTTCTGAGAATGCTCAAGCCAGGATTGATTGGATAGACTCCTATTACCTTTAATGTCAATTAATTGTATCCTCTGTCATTGCGAGGGAGTGAAACGACCGAAGCAATCTCAAATCTCATATAAATGGAGTAGAATTATTTATGTCTGATTCTGATAGAGATAATTTGCTTATAGAACAATGTTTAAAGGGTCAACAAAGCTCTTTTTTAGAATTAATAGACAAATATAAGAATTTAGTCTTTAATTTAGCTTATAGAATGACTTATAATCTGCAAGATGCTGAGGATATTTCTCAGGAAGTATTTATTCGAGTTTATAAATCACTGTATAATTTTAATCCCAATTATAAATTTTCTACCTGGCTGTATCAAATGACTTTGAATATTTGTAGAGATAGATTTAGAAAAGGAAAAATTCCTTCAGTTTCTCTTGATGCTCCCTTTAATAAAGATGACCAGAAAGATTTTAGTTCACTAATTCCTGATAGCGAGAATGATCCGGAGGAAATTTTTATAGAAGTTGAGCAAACCAATTTTATAAATGCACTAATATCTTCCTTACCGCCTAAATATAGAGAAGTTATAATCTTACGTCACCTCAGAGATCTTTCTTATGAGGAAATGTCTAAGATACTAAATATATCTCTTGGTTCGGTAAAGACCCGCCTCTTTCGCGCCCGAGAGAAATTGAGAGAAATATTAAAAAACAGTCGTTAGTATTTGGTTAACCAGTTAAAACAGTCGTTAGTCGTTAGTGAATAGTATTTAGCAAATAGATTAAAAAAGTAAGAAAGAAGAAATCATATTATGAAAATAAAAAGTTACAAGGATTTAAATATATGGAAAAGAAGCATCGGATTAGTCGAAGAAATATATATAATAACCAAAAATTTTCCTAAGGAAGAAATGTACGGATTGATAAGTCAGCTAAGAAGGTCAGCTGNNTCAAACATAGCAGAAGGATTTACCAGGCTCCACAATAAGGAATATAGACAATTTTTATATATCTCTTTAGGAAGTTGCGCTGAACTCACTACTCAAATTATTATTTCTTCTCATCTAAGATATCTAACCAGTAAAAAAGCGAATAAAATATTAGATGAAATTGACGAAATAAGTAGAATGATAATGGGTTTAATTAAAAAACTAAATACTAACGACTAACGACTATATACTAATCCAATTTGAAACTTTTACTCGACATTTTCGTATTATATTATACAAACGAGCAATTTTTGGCTCGTAACTCGCAACTCCAAATTATCTGGCTTACTGGTGAACCAATAATGATTGGCTGACCGGTAGACCGGTAGACTGGAAGACTGAAAGAAATGAACTGTAAAAAGATTAAAAAATTACTTAAATTATATATCGATAATACACTTACCTTTGGTGAAAAACAGATAGTTGAGAAGCATTTGGAGAAATGTTCTGAATGTCGGGCTGAACTAAAATCACTATCAGCTACGGTAAGACTTATAAAATCTCTCCCCGAAGTTTCTACTTCACCAGATTTTACCGAAAAATTAATGTCAAAGATTTCTCAAATAAAAGAGAAGGAGAGAGAAAGAATTATCCCGGCCTGGCAGATATCTTTAAAGAATTTATGGAGCACTCCCCGATATAGATATAGTCTGGTCAGTATTCTTACTGTGGCTGTCTTCTGTTTTTTTGCTTTTACCTTTTTATTTCATCCCTCAGTTCTACCAGGGCAGAGAGAAACTCTTGCTCAGGTTGAGGTTACCTTCACCATATCCGGCATAGAAGCTAAGAGCATCGCTGTGGCTGGTGATTTCAATGGCTGGAATACAAGTACCAATCGATTGGAAGACCCTGAAGGTGATGGCATTTGGACTGGCAAAATGTATCTAAAACCGGGAAGATATGAATATATGCTGGTGATAGATAATTCTAAATGGGTTACTGATCCCAATGCCAATGTTTATACTAATGATGGTTTTGGCAGCAAGAATGCAGTTTTATATATAGACGATAATAGTGGATAAAAATTTCGTAAAAAGCTACAAGTTACGAGATGTAATTTGTAGGGGCTTGATTCATCAAGCCCGTCTTTTCTCATACGTAGGGGCGTATTGCATACGCCCAGTAGAAAAGGCATTTCGCCTGTCTATCTACTCGAGGTATTACAAGAATGAATGAGTATTTATCAAATAATAAAAATTATAAACCCAAAAATATTCTTATTTTAATATTGATTATTATTGCCTGTATTATTTCCTCGTTCTCTATATGGGCTGAGGAAACTGAAACTACTCCCTCTCTCCAGCAGATTTCCGAAATAATCAATTCTTATCCTGATATATCTTCTTTTCAAGCCGGCCGATTATTAAAAGAAGCGGAGGAGGCTATTCAATCTGGTATATCCTCGGAGGATACCCAGGAGATTATCCAAAAAAGTTTAGAGAAGAATATAAAAGCATACAGTATAATAGGTATATTCTCTTTGTTGAATGAATTAGCGGAAGATGGTTTACCCACTTCTCCCATTATAAATAAAGCAAAAGAAGGTTTTGCTAAAGGAGTTTCCTCAGATAAAATAATTTTGAGCATTAGGAAGAAATCCGAAAATTTACAGTTTGCTAAATATTTAGTAGAGCAATCTTTTTTAGAAGAAGCCGATATCCAGGAAAAAAGTAAGGCTATCGAAATTTTAGCCAGCAGCTTTGCTTCCAATATTACGGAAGATATGATAACTGATATATTTAAAGAGGCTCTTCAGCAAAAAAAGGATATTAATGAAATATCAAGTGCTCTCAATGCCCTATCTAATTTGCTTGATCTGGATATGTCTGTAACCTCTGCTAAGGTTATCACTGAAGACTTATTAAAGGAAGATTATAGCCCGAGAGGTATGATGACTTTGGTAAACCTCATTGCTTACGTTAAAAAGAAGGGACTATCTGTCTCTGAGATAAATTCAAAGATAATTGATCGAATTAGAGAAGGAGAAGATGCGCTAAGTATTGAGAAAAAATTAGTTGATTATTTAAAGGATAAGGAAATAGCGGCTAAGGAAGATAAACCTTCTTCGGTTACTACTACGCCTTCAGTTGGTGAAGAGGCAGTTACACCCACCCAAACTACTCCTGAGCCTCCTTCAGAAGAGGTTCCTCCACCGGAAGAACCATCATCAGATGAAGAGGTTACTACCCCAACACAAACTGGCGGCCCCGACGCACCTTAATAAATTAAATGAAACTTTTCTTGACTTTTATCGTATTATTTACTAGTATTTAGTATATAGTGAGTGAATAACAAGCTTCCTCCCTCATAACAAGAGGAATTAAAATAATTTACGTTTTCCTCCCCCTTGAGGGAGGAGGATTAAGGTGGGGGTTTCACTAACGACTATTCACTAACGACTAACGACTATATAAAGCGGTAGTTTCTCATCCCGTATCAGGTCGAGATGTTAAAAGTGCTTATGAAATAAAAGGAGCGAAAAACTCCCCTCGTAAGCAGCGAGAGTAAGAAGCTATTTTAAAAGAAGAAATTAAGATTAATTAATTTCGCGAAATTAACTAAGTAAATTCATTGTAAAAACGAAAGGAGAAAAATAATGAAAAAACTTATAATTGTTTTAATGGTAATAGCAGTTGCTTCCTTCCTCTTTGTAGGTTGTCTTCCTACTACACCAGTAACACCAGTAACACCAGTAACACCAGTAACACCAACAGTAAAGACAGATACTCCATTTATCACTGATGTAGGAGGAATTACTCTTGCATCTACTTCTACTTTGACTAATTCTGCAGAAGTAACGGGAGTTGGCGTTGCAGGAGCCATAATAAGGGTATATATTGATGGTGTACAGAGTGGTATAGGTACCACAGGGGTTGGTGGAGTCTTTGAAGATATAACAGTAACAATGTTCGTACTTACAGAAGGAGCAAGAAAATTGTATGTTACTGCTACTGTTCCTGGTCTTGCTGAAAGTGATCCATCTACTGAATATACATTTACCTATGATATAACTGCTCCTGTGTTAGCATCAGCAACTGCGGACTCTAGTGCTCAGACAATTACAGTTACCTTCAGTGAAAATGTAGCTATGGCTAGTAGTTCTACAGCTACAACCTGGCCTACATCTGCATTGTTATATACTAATTGGTTTAAGGATGCTGCCGTACTAACTTCAGCTTATACAATTAGTAAAATATCAGATAAAATTGTAAGAATTAATTGTCCTGCAAGCACAGTTGTATTAGGTACAGCTTATTTTATGGAGGCCATCAATGTTAAGGATCTGGCCGGTAATCAGATGTCCACTACAGAAGCGGGCGTAGGTGTCAGTGCCATAGGTTCTCCGTAATATTGGCTACAAGATAATTAAATTAACAGTAAAAATAAGAGTGTCCATTTTGGACACTCTTATTTTTTATTTACTTTATCATTTCAAGGAGTGAAGCAAGCCTGTCGTCTGTGAAAACAGGGAAGCAATCTCAATAAAAAGTTGCAAGATACAAGTTGCTACTAAACACTATTCGCTAACTGGTCTTTGTCTTAATCTTAACTGGCCAACTGGTTAACCAATACCAAATGGTAAACCTGCTAAATAAATTAACCATCTTTTTTCATTTTTTTCTTAAAAAAAAGAAGGATTTTTTAAAGTCATATAGAATATAATAATATAGATAAGAACCTCCTTTTTGGTTA
>NCRO01000107.1 GCA_002849045.2 Candidatus Sediminicultor secundus | reverse complement strand
ACATTACTCGTCCCACTCCTGATAAATTATTGATTCCCCCAATATTGGATGAATTAAATAAAGGAGAAATTTCAGATAAAAATATTAAAGTAATAATTGCTCGAGGGCAACATAGAAAGATGACTGAAGAAGAAGTGAAAGAAAAGGTAGGCAAAAAGGTCCTCAAAAGAGTAAAAGTTGTTCAACATGACCCTGATAATAATCTTTTTTATCTTGGGAAATCTAAGAGGGGAAATAGATTATGGGTAAACAAAGATGTAGTACAAGCAGATGTGAAAATAGCTACAGGGAATATAATTCCTCATAGATATGCAGGCTATGGGGGAGGAGCAAAAAGTATTTTACCAGGGATATCCTCAAGGGAAGCTATCGGTTATAACCACCTTTATGTAGAAACAGGAGAAGCTGCCTTGGGGAAAACAGAAGGCAACCCTGTTCGGGAAGAGATGGAAGAGGCAGCTAAGTTGATTGGATTAGACATGATAGTCAATACGGTTATGAATGTTAAAAATGAGATAGTTAAAGTCGTTGCCGGAGACCCTGCTATGGCTCATCAAGCCGGAGTAGAGGTATGCAATGATATCTACGGAGTTAAAATTCCAGAAAAAGCGGATATAATCCTTGCCAGCAGTTATCCCATGGATATCAGTTTTCATCAAGCTTCCAAGACTTTAGAAGCTATAGGTCATATAATTAAAGAAAAAAGTACTATTATTATGCTCTCTCCCTGTTATGAAGGAATAGGAGGGAAAGACTTTGTAGATTTTCTTAAAGAGAAGACTCCTGAAGATATTATTATGAACATTAAAGCTCACAAAGAAAAGAATGTAGTCTCAGGCGTTATTTCGTATTTAATAGCAAAGTGTAAAGAGAAAGCAAAAATTTACTTAATATCAGAAGGGATAGAAGATAAAGATATAATAGAAATGGGAATGTTGCCTGCTAAATCAGCCCAATCCGTTTTAAACGATGTTTTGAAAAATTATGGGGATGAAGTAAAAGTATTGGTTTTACCAACTGCTTCAATTACTCTTCCCCTTCTCGAGGAGGAATAAGTTTGAAAAAATTATTGACCGGAAATGAGGCGATTGCCGAGGGGATAATTGAGTCAGGGGTAGAAGTTGTCACCGGATATCCAGGGACTCCCTCTACAGAAGTAATCCTGACTTTGCTGCCTCGAAAAGAAGAATTAGGAATTCACATAGAATGGAGCACAAACGAGAAGGTTGCTTTCGAAATTGCTACTGGTGCTGCCTGGGCCGGGAAAAGAGCTTTGGTCACCATGAAGATGTCTGGAGTGAATGTAGCTGCCGATTCTTTAGCTTCTATCGCTTATAGTGGCTGCACCGGGGGATTAGTTGTATTTGTAGCTGATGATCCTGGAGTAAGTGCCGGTATGCCCGAAGAGGATTCCCGCTATTATGCTAAATTGATGGTGGTTCCCATGCTTGATTTAGCCTCACAACAAGAATGTTTGGATTATGTGAAACTTGCCTTTGAAATTTCAGAGAAAATTGGTGGGCCTGTCTTTTTAAGATCAACTACCGATATCTCCCATGTTGCTTCTGATGTTGAAATAGGTAAAAAATTGAAATTAGAAAAAAGAGAAGCGCATTTCGAACGGGATATTGCAAAATATACTAAGGCAGGTGCTACCCGGTGTATGGCTCAACATCAAGATGCCCTTGGCAGATTGGCCAAAGCTTCTAAAATTAGCGATTCTTATATTACTGAATCTGGGATAAAAGTGAATAAAACCCATTTTGAGGATGGCAGTAAACAGGGAGTAATTTATGCCGGAGCGGTGGAAGGAAATTTTAAAGAGGCCTTAAAAAAATATAATTTAAAACTATCCTGGTTAAAGATAGGCATGGTCCACCCCTTGCCCGAAGAGAGGATAAAAGAGTTTTTAGAAAAAGTAGATAGGGTACTTGTCTTGGAAGAATTAGATCCTCTTGTAGAAGCAGAAGTGATGAGGATTGCCTATCCCTTAAACAAGAAAGTTGAAATTTTAGGAAAATTTAATAAAACCCTTTCTCTGATCGGAAATTATTCCTTTAAGAAGATAAAAAATTCTTTAGAAGTTCTTTTAAAAACAAAACTTGAATCCGGGCAGGATCCTAAAATTTTAGAGAGAGCTAAAGAATTAGAAGTCAAACGTCCCACTTCTTTTTGTATAGGTTGCCCTCACCGAGGAACTTATTTTGCCCTGAATAAAGCTATTAAAAATTTAAAGTACAAAAAAGAAGAGATTATTATTACCGGGGATATAGGATGTACTATTTTAGGTATGAACAAACCCTTTGAGTCTTGTTGGACTGAGATAGCTATGGGGGCAAGTATAGGATTAGCTCAGGGATTCAAATGGGCGGGGATTAAAAAACCAGTGATAGCTACCATAGGAGATTCTACTTTTTTCCATGCAGGCATTCCTCCCCTTATTAATGCAGTCTACCATAAAGTCCCCTTAACGGTAATTATTTTAGATAATGGATGGACTGCCATGACCGGTTTTGAAGAGAACCCCGGGACTATTAATTTAGACGGGAGCAGTACTAAAAGAATAGATATTGTTGAAATTTGTCAGGGTTGCGGCATAGAGGATATTCAGATAATTGACCCCTATCAGAGTGAAAAAGCAACAGACGCAATAATGAAGGCAATAGAATATCCGGGGGTTTCGGTAGTAGTTTCCCGTCGGGAGTGTGCTCTTCAAGCTAAAAGAAGAAAGGTTAAATTCCCCCAGCGCAAAGTAAATATTGACAAATGTACCGGTTGCAGGATATGTTTGAGTTCTTTGGCCTGTCCGGCGATGGTATTTCATCCTAAAGATGCCAACAGCAAAGCTTATATAGAAATTACTTCAGCCTGTTTTGGCTGCGGATTATGTGAATTTACTTGTCCAGTCGGGGCGATAGAGGTGATAAAAGATGGAAAGTAATTTTTATTTAATCGGAGTAGGTGGACAGGGAGTAATAAGATTAGGGCAAATTATTGCCGATTATGGATTAAAAAAAGGCGAGAAAGTTAGATTTTTTAAAGAAGTAGGCATGGCTCAGAGAGGCGGTCCGGTTCATTGTGAGATTAGGATAGGCAACATATTTGGTTCAAGGATTCCTCCTCTCTCTTCTGATATAATAGTAGTAATGGAATTATCCGAAGGATTGAAAAGTTTAGAATTTATTAAACCCGGTGGAACAGTTATTTTAAATAGAAAAAGGATATACCCTATTGATATGACGGCCCATCCCGAAAAATATCCTCAGGATGAGGAGATAATCAGATTATTTAAAGAGGTAAAAGCAAAAGATGTCTGGATAGATGCCGGTAAAATTGCCTCAGAGGCAGGACTTCCTATTGCAGAAAATATGGTATTACTGGGTGCTTTATCTTTTATCTCTTCATTTGATAAAGAATCTGTTATAAATATGTTAAGGAAACATATCCCTTGCGAATTAGATAAAAATATTGCTGCTTTTCGCGCAGGTTACGAAACAGCAGAAGGAATGGTTGAATGAAAAGTATGGAAAATTTTTTTAACCCTCATTCAGTAGCTATCTTTGCTTCAATGAAAGAAGGAAAGACCGGATATGAAATAGTGAAAAATATGGTGGGGGGTGGATTTAAAGAAAATATATATCCTGTGAGTCAGAGTGGTGGCCAGATATTCGGAGTAAATATCAATAAAGATTTTAAGAATTTAGAAATTGATTTAGCAATTATTGCTATACCCGGTCAGTTCATCCCTTTGCTTTTAGAAGATTTAGGAAGTAGGGGAGTTAAGTCAGCAGTTATAATCTCTGCTGGTTTTTCTGAAGTAGGCAATATTAAGGAAGAAAAAGAAATAAAAGATATAGCAGAAAAGCATCGGATGAGGATTATTGGTCCTAACTGTGCGGGAATTATGAATACAGAATGTAATCTTTTTGCCAGCATAGAAGTTCGTGCCCTTTCTGGTGAAACTGCTTTTATTACCCAAAGCGGTGCTCTGGGAGGAGCAGTCTTAATGATGGCGGAAGAATTAGGTTTTGGTTTTTCTAAATTTGTAAGTTACGGGAATAGATGTGATGTAGACGAAGTAGATTTAATTAAATACCTGGAAGATGATCCCCAGACTAAAGTTATTGCTCTCTACATTGAAGGGTTAGAGGAAGGAAGAAGATTTTTAGCCCAAGCAAAAAAAACCGTTCTTAAAAAACCTATTATTGCTATCAAGGCGGGTAAGAGTAAAGCCGGGATGAGGGCAACTTCCTCTCATACCGGCTCTCTGGCAGGAGAGGATAAAATATATGACGCCGCTTTTAAACAGGTTGGCATTTTACGGGTAGAAGGTGTAGAGGAGATGTTTGATTTATGCCGGGGCCTGATTCATTACCCGAAAATCAAGGGGAATAAGATCGGAATAATTACCAACTCAGGGGGACCTGCAGTGTTAACTACAGATAAATTAGAGGAATTGGGATTAGAAGTTCTTGAACTATCCGAAAGTTTAAAGAATAAACTAAAAGAAATTCTCCCTCCACATGTCTCTTTAGGAAATCCTATCGACCTTCTGGCTTATGGGAGTGCAGAGACATTTGCTTCAACATGTGAGATCATAGCCCCTGAATATGATGCTATAATTGCCATATTTATTCCGACTGCTTCCATGGATTCTACAGAGATTGCCACTGCTTTAGGCAAGATAAAAGAGGAGATAAAAATACCTGTATTTGCCAGTTTTATGGCCGGTAGATTAGTAAAGGAAGCGATTGGAGAATTAAAAAAATACGGAATTCCTAATTATGAAACCGGAGAAAGATGTGCTAAAGTAATTCAGAAGATATATAAAATAGTTGTTAGTGAATAGTGAAGTAAAAAAATAGCGTATAGCGTAAGAATGGTTAGCTGGTTAACTAGTTTACCGGTTTACCAGTTAGGACAAAGACTGGCTAACTGGGCAACTGGGAAACTTACCAACCAAATAAGAGGGGCAAGAGATGCATAGAATTATCGAGAAGGCTAAAAAAGAGAAAAGGTCTTTGTTGGAGACAGAGGCAAAAGAATTGTTGAAGGAATATGGAATTCCTGTTCCTGATTTTAAATTAATAAAGGGCGAAGATGAAATTATTGGTTTGGCCAAAGAAATAAATTTTCCTATTGCCATGAAAATTGTCTCTCCTGACATCATTCATAAATCAGACGCTGGAGGGGTAAAGATAGGGCCAAAAGATGAGAAGGAAGCTAAATTAGCTTATCAAGAGATTATCCACAATATTAAAAATTATAATAAAGAAGCAAGGATTGAAGGGGTGATAGTATACCCGGTAATCTCTAAGGAAGTAGAAGTTATTGTGGGGATGATAAAAGACCCTCATTTTGGCCCGGTAGCAATGTTTGGAATGGGAGGGATATACGTAGAGGTGCTAAAAGATGTTTCCTTCCGCATTATTCCTTTAGAAGAAAGAGATACCAAGGAGATGATTACCAAGATTAAGGGATACGAAATTCTAAAAGGAATAAGAGGTGAACCTCCCCGGGATATCCAGGCCATAGAAGAAGTTTTAATGAAAATTTCTCAACTCACTATGGAAAATCCTGAAATTAACGAAATAGACCTAAACCCCATATTTGTATTTGAAAAAGGATTACAGGTTATAGATGCTCGGATGATTTTGTAAAATGAGAAATAAAGTTAGTAAGAAAAATATTGTCTATTATTAAAAAGAGGGTGGTTTTGTGGAAAAGCAGCAGTTTGAATTTATAGGTAAAAGGTTTGATATCAAAAATATTGGCAAAGTAACTGGCGAAGAAATTTATTCTTGTGATGTAAATATTCCCGGCCAATTATGTGCGGTAGTCCTGCGTAGCCCTTACCCCCATGCTGAGATTAAAAAGATTGATTATACGGAAGCAGAAAAAATGGGGGCTATTTGTATCGGTCCTGATGATGTACCGAATACTTTATACAATGAACGAATAGTTAGCATCCCCGATAAGACCTATCGCGATAGAACGGTTTTACCTAAAGACAAGGTTCGTCACGTAGGGGAAGCAGTGGCTGCCTGCGCCGCAGAAAAAGAGGAAGAAGCTTTTGCTGCTCTAAAAAAGATAAAAGTAGAGTGGGGCAAGAAATGGGAACCAGTCATAAATCTTGAAGAGGCCATGGAAGCAAATGCACCCCAAATATATGATCATGTTTATCTGGGAGAAGAAAGAGTAGACATAAAGAAAAATATAGCCTGCGAGCGAGATATTGAGGTTGGTGATATTGAGGAAGGCTTTAAAGAAGCAGACGAAATTGTAGAGAGAACATTTAGTACCCAGAGGATTTATCATATGCAACTGGAAACCAAATCTGCGGTGTGTGTTCCGGAAGCTGACGGAGGGATTACAGTTTGGACAACATCTCAAGGAATTCATAATGTACGTATCCTCTTAGGGAATATCTTTAACATTCCTCTTAGTAAAGTAAATGTTAAAAGAATCACTCTGGGAGGTTCTTTTGGTTCAAGTATTCAGATGAATTCAATTACTCCCATTTGTGTTGCCTTGGCCTTAAAGGCAAAAAGACCGGTGAAATTGGTAACCACCAGAGAAGAAGACATTTATGACCATTCAAAATATCCCCTGAAGACTATCTTGAAAATTGGTGCTAAAAAAGACGGAAAATTAACGGCTGCCTATTGCCGGGTTCAGGTGGAGATCGGCGGTCATAATATTCAGGCTTACCCTTATTTAGGTTGTGTATCCGGATGGTTTGCTTCACTTTATAAATATAAAAATTTAAAGTACGAAGGAACTGCGATATATACCAATAAGGTACCTTCCTGTGCAATGCAGGGGTATGGCAATCCCCAGATAAATTTCGCGGTGGAAAGCTTAATAGATATTTTAGCTGAAAAATTGGATATGGACCCGGTTGAACTTCGCCTGAAAAATTTTGTGGGAAAAGGAGATGAATTCTGGGGTCAGGGTCCGACGGTAAGGTCTATTATTAGAAGCTGCGGAGTAGAAGAAATGTTAATCGAAGGGGCTAAACTTGCCGGATGGAAAGGGAGAATCCCCCCTTCTAAAAAAACAGGAGATATTAAAAGAGGCATGGGAGTTGCCAGAGGATTTCATACTTCTGGTACCGGTGGTCCCAATCCTGGTGAGGTGATAGATTATTCAGGGGCAACAATTAAAATCAACGAAGATGGTTCAGTGGATGTGATAACTGCTCTGATGGACCATGGGGGAGGGACTTGGGATGCCGCAGCAAAAGTAGTGGCTGAAGTTTTAAAAGTGCCTTTTGAGAAAGTGGGTATTTATAACGGGATAGATACTCGAACTACCGTTTTTGACGTAAATACTCACGCCACCCGAGGGATATATTGCGGATGTGGTGCTATAAAATATGTAGCCGAAAAAGTTAAAGAAATACTTTTAAATTATGCTGCAACTCTCTTCAAAGATTTGCCGGAAAATCTGGAGTTAACTTGTAATAAAAAACTTGGCCAGGCAATAATTTATCCTCGGGAAATACCTCAAAATTTTATGACTGTTGGGGAAATAGCGGAACATGGCCACATTACCAGTTGGGGTACCATTTCTTATACTGCTACCCTTAGACAGAAAAATTGTCCTCCCTGTTTTATTACCCACTTTGTAGAAGTTGAGGTAAATACAAAAACAGGAGAAATTAGTATTCCGAGAGCCGTTATTATGGGGGATTCGGGAACCGTGATTAATCCTGATTTATGGGAAGGGCAGATAATTGGTGCATTTAGCAGAGGACTGGGTTTTAGTCTTTTGGAAGAGACTAAATATGATTTAAATAATGGTAAGTTGGAATGTAACGGGATGATAACTGATTATAAGATACCCACTACTCTTGATATGCCAAAAATAGATAATATTACCGTGCGGTCTGCTCACACTTATGAACCAACCGGTCCGTTTGGAGCAAAAGGGATTGGGGAGGCGGCCTTGAGTTCCGTGGGCTCCGCGGTAGCAAATGCAATCTACAATGCTATAGGAATTAGATTTTACGAACTTCCCATTATACCAGAAAAAGTTCTTAAAGCCTTAAAAGAAAAAGAAGCAAAAAGTACAGAAAGGAGGGGATAGAATTGCAGACCAATACCAAAATTTTAGCCCAGGAATTTGAATATTTAGCTCCCAAAACCTTAAACGAAGCTTTAAGTTTATTGGATAATTATAAAGATAAAAGTGCCAGAATACTGGCTGGGGGCACTGACCTGTTGGTTAGAATGAAGACCATTGATTTAAAAACTGATTATCTGATAAATCTTTCTTCATTTTTTCCTCCTTATTCCTCATAAGGTATTTTAATATCTAAAAGCGGGGCATGTTGTTGAGCCCCATAAACATCGGTCTCCCCGATGCTTCCTGAATCCACCGGTCTTACAATAGTTGCTTTTATGGCATTAGCGGGGTCAAATTCTACAAAATAAAGAACTTTCTCAATGGGAATATGATAGAGTTTGGCAATAAGTTCTTTGGTAATTACTTTGGTTCTCTTTACTTTTTCGTAAGTTTC
>NCRO01000106.1 GCA_002849045.2 Candidatus Sediminicultor secundus | reverse complement strand
GTAATAAAAAAATCGGAGGTAAAAGTTTACCTGAATACTACCATTGGTGGAAAAAGAATAGTTGATATGTTAACCGGGGAACAGTTGCCCAGGATATGCTAAAATAAGTTACCAGCTAACTAACTAATGATGCTTGATAAATTTCTATTAAAGGTGGTTATGGTTATAAATATGAAAAAGAAAGAGGAAAGCAAGTACGTAAAGTTAGCGCGAGAGACGATTGAAAATTATATAAAACAGGGAAAAATAATTGCTCCTCCTCTGGGCCTTCCAAAAGAGATGATTAACAAAAAGGCAGGGGTGTTTGTTTCTCTTAAAAAATTTGGTAATTTGAGAGGGTGTATAGGAACTTTTATGCCCACTCAGGAAAATATAGCCCAAGAGATTATAAAGAATGCTATTAGTGCTGCCATTGAGGACCCTCGTTTTTCCTCTGTTAACGCTACTGAATTAGAAGGGTTGACCATTTCAGTAGATGTTCTGTCTCCCCCGGAAGAAGTTGACGATATTTCTCATCTTGATCCTAAGAAATATGGGGTAATTGTAAGCAGCGGTTATAAAAAAGGTTTATTATTACCTGATTTAGAGGGTGTAGATACAGTGGAGTACCAGATTGATATTGCTAAACGTAAAGCTGGAATTTATCCTGACGAAAAGGTAAAATTATATCGCTTTGAAGTAAAAAGATATTATTAAATTCGTATCTCGTATCTCGTGAATCGTATCTCGTGAAGAAAGTAGTAGAAGCCAGGAGTCAGAAGCCAGAATATTATTAGCATATATCCTATAGCGGATAGAATACAGAAATGAATGATTAGTAATAGATGATAAGTTTCGAGTTAGGGGTTCCAAGTTACAAGTTTATAGAAGGGAAGTAGTAGCGTATTGCTTGCTATATTGACCGGTAGACCGGAGGACTGGGTGACCGGTGAACTGGTAAACCGGGTAACTGACTAACTAAATACTAACGACTATTCACCAACGACTAGTTAAGAGGTGATTTTTTAAATGAAAGAAGCAATGTTTTATGAATTAATCGATAAAGAGAAAGGGATTATAAAATGTTTGCTTTGCCCCAAAGAATGCCTAATA
>NCRO01000105.1 GCA_002849045.2 Candidatus Sediminicultor secundus | reverse complement strand
CTGCAATCTTTAATTCATTCTTCAGTGAATCTATGGTTCTTTCTAAAAGGCTGGTCTTTCCAGACCCGGGAGAACTCATTAAATTAATGGTATAAACTTTGTTTTTATTAAATATGTCTCTGTTTTTTTGAGCTATACTATCATTGGCTTTTAAAATATTAGTAAAAACTTTTACTCGAGTCAATTTTCTTTTCCTCCATTTATTCGTATTGCGTATTGCGTATAGAAATACAGTAATGAGTAATAAGTAATGAGTAGTAAGTTTGTAAAAACAGGTTACTTGTCACCTATTACACATTACACTGCTTACCGGTAAACCAGGTAACTGGTTAACCAAATATTAACGACTATTTCTAAAATATTTTTCTGCTAAAAGTACTGCTACAAAATCATCATAATGACAAGGGGGCACTCTTAAAGATAAAGGAATAAGCTTAGAAATGCCTCGGGGCGGATGTGCTTCAAAGTATTTTTTTCTCGCCTTTAAAGTGCTAAATTCTTCCTCGATTAAAATTATCTTTAATTGAGGAAATTGGTTTTTCAATCTCTTTTCTATATTTTTGTAATTAGTGCCGTTTCCTAAAATAATTTTATTTATCTTATAAATATTTAAACTATCTTCAATAGTTTTTGCTATCTTCTCTGTGGAAATAACTTCTCTTTGTAAAACGCTCAAATTAGAATCCACCACTGCATAACCACACTTTTTGGTTCCCGGATCAATAGCAATAGTTATCTCTTCTTCTGGCATAATCTGTTTAGCAACTCCTTATGTTAATAATTAAACTTCTATTCGTTCGGGATGAGTATAAATATTCATTCTTTTCCCTCGGACAAATCCTACCAAAGTTATACCCATTTTTTTAGCTAACTTTATAGCAAGGTCTGTCGGAGCTGCCCTGGAAATAACTATTGGTAGTTTCCCGATAATAATCTTTCTTAAAATTCCTGAAGTTATACGGCAGGAGGTTAAGATTATTTTATCTTCAGTAGTAATGTCATTTACAAAGGCTCCTCCTAATATTTTATCGATAGTATTATAACGGCTAATATCTTCACTAAATAATATTATAGAGCCTTGTTTGTTAACCAAGGCACAGCTATGTACCCCTCCGGTCATTTTAAAAAAATTAGCTCTTCCCTGCATTTCAGAAATAAGAGAATAAACCAAATTGCTACTAATTTTTAAAGAAGTATCGATAGATAGGAGGGTCTCTTTCTGTTCTTCTGATTGCTGGTAACTTCCTATCCATAAATTACTATTAATGATATCTTCTGACGATAAAGAAACACCTTTAATTTTTATATCCATTAGGCCTTGTTTTTCATTTATATCTAAAGATATAATATCCTCTTTCTTTTGTAAAACGCCTGAAGTATAAAGAAAACCCAATCCTAAGTACTTATATTTTTCGGGACTGCAATTTAAGGCGACTAACTTTTTTTTATTTAGCAAGATAGTAAAAGTAGTTTCTTTTGCTACTAAATCTGAAATTTCTTCTCTCTTATCTCCTTTAATTTGAGTTAAATTTACCTCTGCTCCTTTTTTTTCCACTTAATCTTCCTTTAATAATTAGACTCGTTTCCTTTTATCAACTCTTCTGCCCTGATAAAATCTTCTTTATAATTAATATTAAAAAAAGAATTTAACTCCGGATCAACTCTCTTTATCTCTTTTTCTTCAATATACCTAACTTTTAAATAAGGGAAAATTCTTCTAATTGACAGAATCTCCGCTTTAATATTTCTTTCCATAACCTTTAAACAATCTTTGTTATAAATAGCACACAAGGGTTCAATATAACTTTTGGCATAACGAGGAATAATTATATCGTTAGAATCAATCTTATCCCTTATATATTGAAGCAACTCCAGCTTTAAAAAAGGCATATCGCAACCCACCACCAAATTATACCGAGAAGCAGATGCCTTCAACCCAGAATACAGCCCCACCAAAAGACCTCTTTGGTTAAATAGATCTGGTACTATTTGTTTATAAGAGGGGTACTTCTCTGGAGGACCGACTATAATAATATTATCTCCTACTATATGCTTGAGTTTTGATATTACTATATCGATAAGGCGTTTTCCATTTAATTTAAGTATTGCTTTATCTTGATCCGAACCTATTCTGCTGCTTTTCCCTCCTGCTAAAATAATTGCCGTTAAAGGATGGATTTCTTTTTTCTTTATAATTTCCATATTATACGTCATTCCATCTCGATTATAAAGTTATAAATTCGTATCGCGTATTGCGTATCAAGTATCGCGTGAAGAAAAAGAAAGGCACTAGAGAAAAAAGAAGATAGGAAAACAAAAGCAATAAATATTCTTTCCTTTATCTAACTACCCCACTAAAGTTTACACTAACCTTTTACTTCCTTGCGTATGCTCCAAATATTATTTTATTAATGTTTTTTTACTTTTACCGCGCACACTTTATATTCAGGAATCTTAGCTACTGGATCCAGGGCGGCATTGGTAAGTAGATTTGCTGCTGCTTCATGGAAATGAAAACTCATAAACACCACACCTTTTCCTGATTTTTCAGTAACTTTTGCCTTAGCCTTGATTTTTCCTCGACGAGAGGTTACTTCTACAAATTCTCCATCTTCGACCTTTAGTTTTTGCGCATCTTGGGGGTTAATTTCCACTAATGCTTCTGGATAAATCTCGTTTAATCCTTTAGATCTTCGACTTACAGTTCCGGTGTGAAAATGATATAATACCCGGCCAGTGGTAAAGCTGTCTCTTATACAAATATCCGAGCCCAC
>NCRO01000104.1 GCA_002849045.2 Candidatus Sediminicultor secundus | reverse complement strand
GGTCAATTTAAAGAAGTAGTGGTAACTAATACCATTCCTGTGAATAAAGAGAAGAGTTTATCTGGTATTAAGGTTTTGTCAGTAGCAGAGATATTTGCGGAAGCTATTAGTAGAATTCATAATAATTTATCAGTAAGTACTTTATTTAAATAGTCGTTAGTGAATAGTATTAGAGCGTAAAGTGTAAAGCTAAAAACGCAAAATAAAAACTTAAAACTTAAAATTGAAGAAAAAGTTTTGAATTTTGAATTATGGTTTTTCGCTTTAAGTTTTTAGTTTAATACTAGCGACATACGATATACGGAAACGGAGGTTAATAGGGTGAAAAAACCAAAATTAAAGGTAGAATTAAGAGACAATACAGGGAAGGAAGTTAATAAGAAATTTAGAAGAGAGGGTATTGTCCCCGGAGTATTATATTCTCCCCATGATAAAGAAAATTTAATATTAAAGGTTAAAACCGATGAATTGTCAAAATTATTATCCGCTAAGTCGCACGGACTCATAGATTTAGAGGTGAATGATGGGAAGAAAAAAGTTAGCCGATTGGCGGTAATTAAAGATCTTCAATATAATTCGCTAAAAAGACAGATAGTTCATGTTGATTTTTACGGAGTAACTTTGAAAGAAAAATTAACTTTAGAAATCGATATTGAATTGATTGGCGAGCCTATCGGGGTAGAAGAGGGAGGTATTCTGCAGGTTGAACTACGAAAAGTAGAAATAGAATGTTTGCCTTCTCAAGTGCCAGAGAGTTTTAAAGCTGATCTCAGCAATCTGAAGGC
>NCRO01000103.1 GCA_002849045.2 Candidatus Sediminicultor secundus | reverse complement strand
TTTTTGGAATGACAAGTTTTGTGTCAGGCACCAGACTTGTCATTTTAAAGGAAAAGGTGAAAAGTAAAGATGGAAATAGTTATTGTTGGGGCTGGCCCGATAGGGTGTTATACAGCACAGTTATTGAAGAAATGCGGAATTAATAGCTTTAGAATAATTGAAGAACACGATGAGGTGGGTAAGCCGGTAAGATGTGCCGGGATTGTGGGCAAGCCGGTCTTTGAAGATAGTTTAATACCTTTGTCGAGAAGTTCTATAGTAAATCAGATTAATGGGACTTCATTTTTTTACCGGGGAGATAGTTTTAAGATAGAGAGTTCCGGAGTGGCTCTGGTAATTGACCGGGAGAAGTTTGATAAGGAGCTGAGTCAGGGATTAGAAGTGGAATGTGAGATAAGATTGCTGGAGATAGAGGAAGAGCAGGATAAGGGAAGCAGGTATAGGCTAAAGACTAATCAGGGTGATATTTGGGCTGATATGGTTATTGGAGCTGACGGACCGCGGTCCCGGGTGAAAAAGTTTATAGATTCGAAGGGAAATAATAATAAAGGCTGTGATGGCAGTGACGGCCCCGGCCCCGGAGAAACCAATTTTTATAAAGGGGTCCAGTATAGAATAAAATTAGAAGATTTAGAAGGTGAAGTTTTTTCCAGGGAGATGACCCGGGTATATATGCGGGAAGGAATCCCTTTTTTTGTGTGGATTATTCCTGAAGGAGACGGGATTATACGATTAGGGGTAATTGCAGAAAATGGACGCAGAGAGTTAGAGCGAGTGATAGAAGAAGAAGGTATAAAAGGTGAAATTATAGATAGATTAGCCGGGATTATTCCGCTGGGGTTATGCCAGAGTGTTTACAAAAAGGTAGTGGTAGTGGGGGATGCAGCCCGGCAGGTAAAACCTTTGACCGGGGGAGGAATTTATTACGGGATGAAGGCGGCCGAGATTCTGGTGGGGTGTATTCAGGAAGGCACGCTGGCTGAATATGACAAGAGATGGAAGAGTAAATTTGGAAGAGAAATTAAATTTGGACTGTGGGCCAGGAAAGTTTACGAAAGATTAAATAAAGGTGAGTACGAATTAGAGAATATTTTCTCGCTGTTTAAAAAGAATGCGGAATTTATCGAGCGGGCGGCAAATTTTGAAAACCATTCTTTAGTATTTAGAGAGGCATTTAAGAATCCGAAGATATTTATAGAAGCAGGTAAGATTCTTGGCCGAAATATCGGGAAGATAATATTTTAAGAGGAATAAGAGAAAGAGGAATAAGAGGAGGGAGGAAGTAAATTGAAATCAATTATTCTTTGTGCCGGAAAAGGCACTCGCCTTAGACCGCTAACTCATACGAGTGCCAAACATTTAATTCCCATTGCTAATAAACCGGTATTATTTTACGCGATAGAGGCAATTAGGGATTGTGAAATAAAAGATATTGGGATAATTGTTGGGGAGACAGGAGAGGATATAAGGAGTGAACTTAAAGAGGGTAGCAAGTGGGGAGTGAATATTTCTTATATCGAACAGAAAGAAGCCCTGGGGTTAGCTCATGCGGTATCAGTGGCTAAGGATTTTTTGGGAGAAGATAAATTTTTAATGTATTTAGGGGATAACCTTCTGAAAAATGGAATAGAAAACTATGCCAATAAATTTATTCAAGGAAATTATAACACCTTTATGTTATTGACTGAAGTAGATAATCCGCAGCAATTCGGTGTTGCTGAGCTGGAAGGGGGAAGAGTGGTACGGGTAGTGGAAAAACCTAAAGAACCAGTAAGCAATTTAGCTTTAATAGGGGTCTATTTTTTTGATAAAAATGTTCATCAGGCTATTGAAAGTATAAAACCTTCTGCCCGGGGGGAATTAGAGATTACCGATGCCATTCAGTGGATGATCGATAAGGGTTATAAAGTTGGAGCTGAAGTTATTGAGGGTTGGTGGAAGGATACAGGC
>NCRO01000102.1 GCA_002849045.2 Candidatus Sediminicultor secundus | reverse complement strand
GTCTATTTTTTTGATAAAAATGTTCATCAGGCTATTGAAAGTATAAAACCTTCTGCCCGGGGGGAATTAGAGATTACCGATGCCATTCAGTGGATGATCGATAAGGGTTATAAAGTTGGAGCTGAAGTTATTGAGGGTTGGTGGAAGGATACAGGCAAGCCAGATGATATTTTAGAAGCCAATCGTTTAATTTTAGAAGATATTGAGAGAGATGTTGGTGGGGCGAAAGTGGTGGACCAGGCCTCCCAGATTTCAGGAAGAGTAAAAATCGGAAAAGGGTCAGAGATTATAAATTCTAAAATATTAGGGCCAGTGATAATTGGAAATAAGGTGAAGGTGGTTGATTCCTATATAGGTGCTTTTACTAGCCTTTCTGATGGAGTAGAAATAAAAAAGGCTGAAATTGAGTATAGTGTGGTATTAGAGAATACTAAGATTGAGAACATAAAAAGGCGAATGCAAAAATGTCTAATTGGGAAAGGCGTGAGAATTTACCATTCTAAAGACCTCCCCCGAATATACGAATTCATCTTAGGCGACCACAGCAAAGTTGGATTAATTTAATGAATGACAAGTTTTGTGCCAAGCACAAAACTTGTCATCTTAGAAAGAAGTGCCTAAGGTGATGTAGATATCATATCCTTTGGGGTCAGAAAGGGCTTTGGCTACCCCTAATCTTAAGGTAAAGGGAGAGTCGTATTTGTAATTAAAGTCTGCTTTTAGTTCTGCTCCGATACTGGATTTAAAATCCTGCCAGATGGAATTAATTTCATTATTTTTATTGGTTGTATTTGTATTTATACTGGCGCTTTCCCAGGCATTTCCAATATCGATAAAGAAGACACCAGAAAGTCTTTCTAAGAAAATGGAGAGGGGGCCAAGTTTAAGACTGTGCTCGATGTTGGCCAGAGGAAAGCGATATTCTAAGCTGGTTAATATAAGATTGTTTCCTTCGAGGGTGCCAGGTTTATACCCTCTTAAAGAAAAGTTTTTTATCTCAGTGTTGCTAAGATTATCCGC
>NCRO01000101.1 GCA_002849045.2 Candidatus Sediminicultor secundus | reverse complement strand
AAATTTCTAACCAATCTCCTAAAGAACAAATTTTAATTGCGGACTCTTTTTCAATCTGTTCTATATCATCGCCAGTATTAGGAAAAATAAAATTATCCAAACGGTATACACTTCTAAAAAAGGATTTGTCACATCCCAAATTGCTGTCTAATAAACTTACCTTTATTTTAGATTTTTCTTTTAGAACTTTTTTGAAATGTCCAGGCTTCAGAGAGTCTAGAAATGCCTGGTTTAGATGCTCAATAGTCGATCTGTGTATCTTCTCAACCCCATATAAAGCTTTAACAGAAACATCTAAAGCTCTTCCGTATCCAGTATTTCTTGCAGCTTCCCAATATGGTTCAACCAACTTCCACCGTTTTATTAAAGAAACTTTATTATTGAGTACTTTTTGGTAATCATCGATACTTAATCCAGCAGAAATTAAATCTCTGTTAAAGTAATGTGTTAAATATTCTTTTAAAATATCTGTATCTTTTTCTCTCTCATTTTCAAAAGCTGGAAGGTGCTCATGTGTATCAATTATCTCCAAATCTTTCACATAATTGAATATTTCTTGGAAAATCTTATTCATTTTTTTCCCCCTTATAAAATTTTTGGCATGATGTTATCTAACCTAAAATAACCGAGATACTTCGTTTATACTTCCAAATTGGAATATTTTGCGATGGGTTTCGTAAGGTGAAAATGGTAATATCTTTCGGAATTATCATTTTTTTAATAAGTATTCCCTAAAATATTCCAGTGGGTCTGATTGTGATGTGGCTACCTTATTTTTGGGGTGGTAAAAGGCAGCTTTTAAGTAGATATTCTGGTCGGGGCGAGAGGACTTGAACCTCCGACCCCCTGAACCCCATTCAGGTGCGCTTCCAAACTGCGCTACGCCCCGACATTTTACATTATACTAAATGATTTTATTTATAGCAATAAAGTTTTATTATTTTTATTGGATTGTTGGATTGATTTACGAGATTGCTTCGTCGTTTCATTTTTCGTAACAGCAGAAAGGGAAATGGGAATGATAAAGGTAGGGGCACGATGCATCGTGCCCATGACAATCAAAAGACAATAATATAAAGAGCGGCACAATTCATTGTGCCCCTACAAGTGATAAAAGAGGAAGATGTTGGCGTAAATTTATGGTTTGATGAATCTTTTGCCTTCGATTTCTTTTATTAAATCTTTTAATTCGAGGTTTAGTAATATTTCGCTGACTTTACCGGCGGAAAGATTGCTGGCTTCAATAATTTCATCTATTTGGGTAGGTTCTTTGGTAATTAACCGGTAAATTATCTTTTCTTCTTCGTTTAGAGAAGTATTTTCTTTTACCATCTCTTTT
>NCRO01000345.2 GCA_002849045.2 Candidatus Sediminicultor secundus | reverse complement strand
CATCTTCCCTATCCTGGACATATGAAACCTCCTCTTTTTCGTATTACGTATTTCGTATATCGTTATTATATTGCAACTTTGCCCCACTCCCTGCAAATATCATTAAGAGGAGCATAACAAGCCCGCCCCTGAGAAAGCAGGAGAAGCAATCTTCTTGATTCTGACTCCTGAACTTTTTTCTTTACTATATACGATATACTAATATGCTAGATTTAATTCACAAAACACGAGATACAAAGTTAATCTTTTTATCTTCTAAATCCTTACTCCTAAACTTCTGGGTTCTAAATTTCTTGCTATATGCTATATACTATATACTATATACTGAATTTATACTTACCAAATATAACAAATCACTTCTCCGCCAAGATGGCGCCGAAGGGCCTCTTTACCAGTCATAATGCCCTTAGAAGTTGAAATTATTGCAATCCCGAGACCGCCCAATACTTCTGGTATCTCATCTTTTTTTACATAGACTCTCAATCCAGGTTTACTAATTCTTTTAAGATTATTAATGGTCTTTTCTTTATTAATATATTTTAAATAGATGGTCAATTGATCTTGCTTATTATCTTCTTTGTATTTATAGTCTCTAATAAAACCTTCGTCTTTTAATATACGAGTAATTTCTAACTTTAACTTTGATGATGGTATAACTAGAGAATCATGCCGCACCTTATTGGCATTTCTAATTCTAGTTAACATATCAGCAACAGGATCCGATACAACACTCATATATAGTGTCCTCCTCTCTTTTAACTCCAACTCGCTATAGATTTCGTTAAATATGTCTTCTACCAGCTTGATTTAGTTACCCCTGGCAACTCACCCTGGTGGGCCATTGTTCTAAAACATATTCTACATATACCAAATTTTCTCATATAACCTCGAGGTCTTCCGCAAATATTGCAACGAAAATATTTCCTTACTTTATATTTGGGTTCTTTTTTAGCCTTTACCGTTAGGGCTGTTTTGGCCACACTATTTCCTCCTTTTTAGTACATAATATGACTTACTCATAACTCGTGCAAACTAGCGTATAGCGTTTAGCGTAGAGCGTATAAATTTGGTTATACAGTTAGTCGGTTACCTGGTTAGTTAGTTATTTAGTTAAAAAATTAGCACAAACCAGTTAACCAATTAACTGTATAAACGTTCAACTGTCTAACAAATATTGATTGGTAATAAGTATTTCTTTGATTTATCAAACCTGTTTCAGCTCGATTAAATTTGATACAAAAAATCGTAAAATACATAACAGATATTCTACTTATGATACTATACGCTAAACGCTGTACG
>NCRO01000100.1 GCA_002849045.2 Candidatus Sediminicultor secundus | reverse complement strand
TGTGTATACGCGACAGCTTAGCATTACTAATTTATTATAAGTCAAAACCCCCCACGCTACAATTAGAATACCTAAAATCGCTATAAAACTCATAAAAACACCCCTTTCTCTTTTTCATTTTGATAAATCATTAAAAAGCACCGGCTCCGCCGCCACCGCCTCCTCCTCCGCCTCCGGAAGAGAAGCCACCACCCGAACCGGTTGAAGCAGTTGCACTGGCAAAAGCAGAAGTAAATACTCTATCAAAAGACTTAAACATACTGTTATTTAATCTTCCGCTTCTATCAGTCATACAGTATAAGTAAGTAGAATTCCTTAAAGATATATCTTGACTACTTAAGGCCAGTTTTAATTTTGAAATTACTTTATCTGCCACTCCCAGGGAGATAGCGTAAACCAGATAATGCTCCCAAACTATTATAGAGGGGATCTCGTAATCCTTCATATTGCTAAAATGTAATAAGAATCTTTTAAATGCCCTCCATTTGGTGTATTCGTTGATTCCCGTTTGAGTTTTTTTTCTTATCAATGCACCATAGATTAGCACCCCAAAACCAGTGAAACCGACAGCAAACAATAGGGGTATAATAATAAACAACTGCATCTTTAACAGGGCTCCCAGGGCAAACAATAAAAATACTCCGGCAAATTCCATTAAAACTATCTTACCTGCAGTCTTTAATCCTTCTTTGGATTGACCGAAATAATTATATTTTTTAAATTCCTCTCCCACTTTTTTCACCCATTTATTATAATTGTGCCGAAAAGTACTCTGGGTTCTTGATGTTTTAGCGGAGTCTTTTATCTCTTTTAAGGTTACGCTTTTTCCATTGCCTATAGAATAAAAAAGCCAATGGATTAAATATGATTCATGTTCGTTTAAATTAGTAGTGTCACTTTCTTCAATTAACATAAATCTATAATCTTTCTTTCTTCCTTTTGGAATCTCTTCAATCTTTAAATATTTCTTGCGTACCAAATCCATCAAAGTTGCCATAATATCTTTACTGCCTACTCCTTGAATACTCATTAATTTGTTCAACAC
>NCRO01000206.2 GCA_002849045.2 Candidatus Sediminicultor secundus | reverse complement strand
CTTTTAGCTTTAACGTTTTATCTAATAGAGCAGATTTTCGATTTATCGAACCAGTCAGAAAAATTATTAAATAAAAAATAAAATTACTTATCTAATAGAAAGGATGTGTATATATAATGTTTAAAAGATATACCGAAAAAGCAAAGAAAGCTATAATGATAGCCCAAGAAGAAGCAGTAAACCTAAATCATGATTACATAGGAACTGAACATATTCTTATTGGCTTATTAAAAGAAGAAGAAGGAGTTGCCTCTCAGGTTTTAAAACAATTAGGGGTGAATGTAGATAAAGTAGTAGAAGAGGTAGAGCGGTTGGTAGGAAAAGGCGAGTATCAACAAGTAGGTGAGGTAACTTTTACTCCTCGAGCTAAAAAAGTATTAGAATTAGCCTCTCAAGAGGCAAGTCAATTAAAAAATAACTATATTGGCACTGAACATATATTATTAGGGTTAATAAAAGAAGGTAGTGGAGTAGCAGTTAGAATTTTAACAGATTTAGGTATTAGTTTGGATAATGTTTATTCAGAGATTATGAAAGTTCTAATGGATAGTGGAGCACAAAGTTTTCCATCTGCCCCAGGAAAAAAAACAACGAAGACTCCTGCTTTAGATGAATTTGGAAGAGATCTAATTAAATTAGCCCAAGAAGATAAATTAGATCCGGTTATTGGCAGGGGAATGGAAATTCAAAGAGTAATACAAATTTTAAGTAGAAGAAAGAAAAACAATCCCTGTATAATAGGAGAGGCCGGGGTAGGAAAGACGGCTATTGTAGAGGGTTTGGCTCAAAAGATAACTAATAATGATGTTCCGGAGATATTAAAAGAAAAAAGAATTATCTGCCTTGATTTAGCTTTAATTGTTGCTGGCACTAAATACCGAGGTGAATTTGAAAAGAGATTAAAGAAGATTGTTAAAGAGGTTCAGGAATCGAATGATGTCATATTATTTATTGATGAAATTCATACCTTGGTAGGTGCAGGAGCCGCTGAGGGGGCCATAGACGCTTCTAATATATTAAAACCAGCTTTAGCAAGAGGAGAGCTTCAAGTTATTGGGGCAACAACTGCTGAAGAATACCGAAAGTATATAGAAAAAGATGCTGCTTTAGAGCGTAGGTTTCAACCTATTTATATTTCCGAACCTTCGATAGAAGAGACTGTTAAAATATTGCAAGGACTTAGAGACAAGTATGAAGCTCATCACAAGATAAAAATTACTGATCAAGCTTTAGAGGCAGCAGCTCATTTATCAGCTCGCTACGTTTCGGGCAGATTTTTACCAGATAAGGCTATTGATTTGGTAGATGAAGCTGCTTCTCGGATTAAATTACAAAACACTATTTCTCCACCTGATATGAAAGAAGTAGAAATTAAATTAAGCAAAATAAGGAAGGAAAAGGAATCAACAGTAAAATTGCAAGAATTTGAAAAAGCAGCTCAATTAAGGGATAAAGAAAAGAAGTTAGAAATTGAACTCCAGAAAATGAAAGAAAAATGGGAGACTGGAAGAAGAGTTAATGAAGTGGGAGTTACAGAAGAAGATATTGCTGAAATTGTTTCCAGCTGGACCGGGATTCCAATTTTTTCTCTCAAAGAAGAAGAAGCACAAAAATTACTTAGAATGGAGGAGGAATTACATAAAAGAATAATTGGGCAGGATGAAGCTATAATATCTATTTCAAAAGCCATAAGAAGGGCTCGAGCTGGGATGAAAAGCCCCAAACGTCCCATCGGTTCTTTTATATTTTTGGGACCTACCGGAGTAGGTAAAACAGAATTAGCCCGTACTTTAGCAGAATTTCTTTTTGGTGATGAAAATGCATTAATTAGTTTAGATATGTCAGAATATATGGAAAAATTTGCTGTTTCCCGATTAGTTGGCGCCCCTCCCGGTTATGTGGGATATGAAGAAGGCGGACAATTAACTGAAAAAGTTAGAAGGAAGCCTTATTCGGTAGTATTATTAGATGAAATAGAAAAAGCACACCCCGATGTCTTTAATATATTATTGCAAATCTTTGAAGATGGTAGGTTGACTGATTCCCAGGGAAGAGTAGTAGATTTTAAAAATACAGTTATTATTATGACTTCCAATGTTGGAGCTACCCTGATTAAAAAAGGATCTGCCTTAGGATTTCGAGGGACCAGCGAACCTGAAGAGATTTCCTATAAAGATATAAAAAATAGAGTAATAGGAGAGTTGAATAAGACCTTCCGACCGGAATTTTTAAATCGAATTAATGAGGTAATAGTCTTTAAGTCTCTTACTAAGGAGGAAATTAAAAAAATTGCTACTCTAATATTAAATAATGAAGTAAAAATATTATTAGAAGAGCAAAAGATTGACCTGGAAACGACAGATGAAGCTAAAGAATTATTGACTAAAGAGAGTTATGATCCTAATTTTGGAGCTCGTCCTTTAAGGCGAACCATTGAAAGGTTGATAGAAAATCCTATTTCTGAAAAGTTATTGGCTGGTGAGTTTAAAGAAGGAGATTGTGTACAAATTAAAACAAGTGGCGGGAAAATAATATTTTCTAAAAAGAAAAAATAATAAGATTAAGATAGAGGAGTTAAAATGGGTAAAGAAGGAAAAGCTATTTTTCGGTGCCAGCAATGTGCTTATGAATCTCCACGGTGGTTAGGGCGTTGTCCCGATTGTGGAGGATGGAATACTTTAATTGAAGAAGTATTTAAAGAAGAGAAAAAATATTCTCTTCATCCTGAAGGACATTCTATACCTTTACCTATTAGTAAAATAGAGATAGAGGAAAGTAGAGCGAGATATAAAACAGAAATTTCAGAGTTTGATAGAGTATTAGGTGGGGGGATTGTCCCTGGTTCTCTGATTTTAATTGGGGGAGAACCGGGCATTGGAAAATCTACCCTTCTTTTACAAATAGCCGATTCTTTAAGCAGCAACTACGGCAAAATATTATATATTTCTGCAGAAGAGTCGCTTTATCAGATTAAATTAAGAGCCAGCAGATTAGGTGTTCTTGCAGAAAAACTTTTTTTAGTTTCTGAAACTGATATAGAAGTTATAAAAAAACATATCAGTGAAATTAAACCAAAAGTGGTTATTGTAGATTCTATTCAAGCCATTAATGATTACGAGATTAGTTCCTCGCCGGGAAGTATTAGTCAGGTAAGAGAATGTACTGCTCAATTAATGCGTTTAGCTAAGAGTAAAGAAATTTCTGTTTTTATTATCGGACATATAACTAAAGGAGGGATACTGGCAGGGCCCAAAGTTCTTGAACATATTGTAGACACTGTTCTCTATCTGGAGGGTGAACAATATAATATTTACCGGATACTTCGTTCTTCAAAGAATAGATTTGGTTCTACCAATGAATTGGGGATATTTAAAATGGGAGAAAAAGGCTTAGTAGAGGTATTAAACCCTTCTGAATTACTTCTCTCGGAAAAACCTTCTCATGTTTCTGGTTCAGTGGTGGCAGCTACTTTTGAAGGCAGTAGGCCATTATTGGTGGAAATGCAAGCTTTGGTAAGTTATAGCAACCTGGGTATACCTCGAAGAATGACTACTGGTGTAGACTATAATCGAGTTTTACTTATCTTAGCAGTTCTCGAAAAAAGAGTGGGATATTCTTTACACTCTCAAGATGTTCATGTAAATATTGCTGGTGGAATAAAGGTATTAGAACCTGCCTTAGATTTGGCTATTATTATGGCCATAGCTTCAAGCTTTAAGGATGTTCCGATTGATCCAGATACGGTTATATTTGGAGAAGTAGGGCTAGCTGGAGAAGTTAGGATGGTAAATCAAGTAGAAAAACGGGTACAGGAAGTACTTAAAATGGGCTTTAAAAGATGTATTATTCCTAAAAGCAATTTAAAGAACTTAAACAATTTTTTATTAAAAAAAGATTTGGAGATTATCGGAGTAAAAACAGTTCAGGAAGTTATAAATCTTGCCCTTAACTAGTCGTTAGTGAATAGTCGTTAGTATATAATATATCGTAAAGAGATAATAAGATAGGAATCAGGAATCAGAAGATTGAATAAGCGGGTAGTGTAGAGAAAGTTGCAAGTTAAAAGTTACAACTTTACGGATAGGAAATAGAAAGGTGATTAATAGGGCTTATTTTTACTGAAAATCGTAAACTGTGAACTTGTATTTGTTACTAACGACTATTCACCATGCACTAACGACTAATTTAATTGGTTAACTAAATTACGTTAGATTGTAAATACCTAAAGTTGAGATTCTTTCTTCTTCCTTTTTTATTATTTCATTAAAATCTAAATTTAATATGTTACATATTGCGGTGGCATAAAAAAGACTTGAACCTAATTCTGTTTCGATAATTTCTTTGCAATTATCACATAATGAGCCTTCTATATGAGCATCCATAAATTTATGGATTTCCATTAATTTTGTATTAGAAGGAATGGTTTGTTTCTTTGCTTTAATTTTTATACAACCGCATTGGGTAACCGCTTTAGCAATTGCTCGGTTTACTCGGGAATTAGATTCTTGATATTTTGTCATGAGGTCAAGGATACTCCGATGCTGGATTAAAAATTGGTCGACACTTTTTTGAAAAGTAACATTTCCATTTTCTTTATTCATAATTAGTACCCCCGTGAAAACATTTTGCTATTTAGAGAAATACCGAGATAGTTTTAATGAAATTATTAAAGTTCTCTATTTTAACTTTGTTTAATTATACTTACAGGTTAATCTATTTGTCAAGAAATATTAATTATCAATTACTCAAATAATAATATTTTAATGATTAAAAGTATAATTTAAAACCTAATAGTTAGAATAAACTTTAATGGGGTAGTAAGATAAATAGAAGAATGGTGCTTTTTTTCTTACTTTATCCAATACCCAATACGAATTTTTTCTGATTCTCGGTTTCTATTATCTTTACGAGATACGATTCACGAGATACGAGATACGAAGTAATAGTCTTATTTTGACAGAAATAAAGGAGCATGCTATAATTTATTTGGTTTTTAGAGAATCAGGGGAACAACTTAAGAGTTTGAAGATTTAGTATTTGGGTAAATAAGTTTATTAGAGTTATAAATATCAAATTAAAAAAAATTTAAGATATTATTTATAAAATACAATTTGTGAAATATAAAAAAGGGGAGGTGATATTTCTATACTTTTTTATAAATAAAATAGCGCATAGAAGGAGGAAATAACTATGCCGGCAAAAAGAATTTTAAAAATCATATTTATTATTGTTGGCGCAGTGATAGGCTATGAGGCATATAATGTATTCTATTTTATTCCTGACTTATATATTTATTATAATATTTTATTCAAGATTTTAGCAATAGTTGGAGGAGGAACAGTTGGTTTTTTGTTCTCCTTTTTATTTAATACCAAAATCCAACGTTTATTTTCAGAAATTATTTACCATTTACAAAAAATACCCACTCAAAACTTTGCTGCTGCCACAATTGGATTAATTATTGGTCTTATTATTGCAAATTTGTTAGCCTATTCACTCTCATTTATTCCCATAATTGGTTCCTATCTTCCCATTATATTAAGCGTAATACTGGGAGCTTTAGGAATAAATATAGGAATTAACAAAAAAGATGAAATATTTAATTTTTTTGGGTATTTTAGAAATATTAATAAAGTAAGAAGAAAAGAAAATAGTAAGCATTTTGTCCATCCCAAGATCTTAGATACGAGTGTAATTATCGATGGTCGTATTTTAGACATTTGTCAAACAGAATTTTTAGAGGGTGAACTTATAATTCCCCGTTTTGTTTTATCTGAACTTCAGCATATTGCCGACTCTTCAGATTCTTTAAAAAGGAAACGAGGGCGCCGAGGTTTAGATATACTTAATAAAATAACTAAAATCAGAAAGAATAAGATAAAGATTGTTGGCAAAGACTACAATGAACCCAAAGAGGTTGATGCCAAGATAATTAGACTTGCCAAAGAGATTAAAGCAAAAGTACTAACCAACGATTATAATTTGAATAAAGTTGCCCAGCTTGAGGGCATTCCTGTTTTAAATATCAATGATTTATCTAATGCTCTAAAGGCGGTTATCTTACCTGGCGAGGAAATGAATACCCAAATAATAAAAGAAGGCAAAGAACCAGAGCAGGGGATTGCTTATCTTGAGGACGGTACCATGATAGTAGTGGAAGATGGACACAAATATATTGGGAAAAAAGTGAATATTTTAGTTACCAGTATTTTACAAACTCCCGCAGGTAGGATGATCTTTGGTAGGGTAAAAAGTGTAATGAATAGAAAATCTAATGAATACAAAAATATAGTTAGATTGTCTTCGAGAAAATGAAGGATAGAGTATGGCGCTTAGCGTAGAGAGAAAAAACTAAAAACGAAAAGCGAAAAACTAAAAACTATGATTAAAAATTTAAAACTTTTTCTTAGTTTTTAGCTTTAAATTTTGGCTTTGCGTTTTGCACTATAAAAAAGATACGCTAAAAGCAAGAGAGGAAACAAAAATATGTCATTGAAGATATATAATACTTTAACCCGAAAAAAGGAAGAGTTCGTCCCCTTAAAAAGCGGAGAAGTAGGGATGTATGTTTGTGGACCTACGGTTTACAATTACATTCATATAGGAAATGCTCGACCCTTTATAATCTTTGAAGTGGTTAGAAGGTTTTTGAAATTTAAGGGTTATAGGGTAAAATACATACAAAATTTAACTGATATAGATGATAAAATGATAAATAAAGCAAAAGAATTAAAGATCACAGTCTCGGAATTAGCAGAAAAATTTATTCAAGAGTATTTTATTGATGTTGATTCACTTAATATAGAGAGAGCGGATGTTCATCCTCGAGCAACAGAACATATCAAGGAGATAATAGAGCTGGCAAAAGGATTAGAAAAAAAAGGGTATGCTTACGAAATAGACGGTGATGTGTTTTTCGATGTATCTAAATTTAAAGGTTATGGAAAACTTTCTGGTCAAAATATCGAAGAATTAAAAGCAGGAGCACGAGTAGAAGTAGATGAAAGAAAGAAGGAATCTATAGATTTTGCCTTATGGAAAAGGGCGAAGGAAGGAGAACCCTCCTGGGAGAGCCCCTGGGGGAAGGGAAGGCCCGGTTGGCACATTGAATGTTCAGCTATGTCGATGAAATATTTAGGAGAAAGTTTTGATATACATACCGGGGGTTCAGATTTAGTCTTTCCTCATCATGAAAATGAAATTGCCCAAAGCGAAGCTTACACTAATCAACAGTTTGTAAGGTACTGGATGCACAATGGTTACCTTTGTTTAAATAATCAGAAAATGTCTAAATCTTTAGGAAATATAATGAGGGTAAGAGATA
>NCRO01000010.1 GCA_002849045.2 Candidatus Sediminicultor secundus | reverse complement strand
TTTGCTAGTCGGCCTCGCTTGTTCTTGTTCGCTCGTGCTAGATTCGTCATATTGCTGTTTCTTACTTTTTCTTGTTTTATTGGTCCTCTGCATACCTGTATCTATACCTCTCTATTCGTCGGTAGCGTCAGATTTGTATAAGATACAGCAATAAAGATATGGGATTAATAAGGATAATTGAATCCCCTTCTCATCCCGAAATAGGAAAAGATTGGGGAATGTCGGTCGGTTTAGGTAATACAGGAATAATTATTAAAGATAATTTGGAAGAAATAATTCAAAGGGCAGACCAGATAGTTGAATTCACTAATCCCAAAGTATCTCTGCAACATTTGGAAATAGTTTCTAAATATAAAAAAGCTATGATTATGGGAACTACCGGATTCTCCCCGGAAGAAATCGAAAGAATTAATAAATTAGCTCAAGGCATTCCTTTTCTTCTCTCTCCAAATATGTCTTTGGGAGTAAATTTACTATTTAAACTTGCTGTTGAAACTGCTGTTGCTTTGAGTGATGATTATGATATAGAAATTGTAGAAGCTCATCATCGGTTCAAAAAAGATGCCCCCAGCGGTACAGCTAAAAAATTAGCCCAAGAAATTGCGAAAGCCAAAGGGTTAAATCTGGATGAGGTAGCAATCTATGGCAGAGAAGGAATAATTGGAGAAAGAAAAAAGGGAGAGATTGGTATCCACTCGATTCGAAGTGGGGATATTACCGGTGAACATACAGTGATATTCACTACCTTAGGCGAAAGATTGGAATTAACTCATAAAGCTCACAGCCGCGATACCTTTGCTTATGGTACTATTCAAGCTATAAAATTCATGGAAAACAAACCAGCTGGCTTTTATGAAATGAAAGATGTGTTAAAAATATAAAAAACAGTAATGAGTAATGTGTAATGAGTAACAAGAAAAGAGTTAACTGGTTGCAAATTCGTATCTCGTATCTCGTGAATCGTATCTCGTTAAGAAAATAGTAATAACTAATTTGTAGGGGCACGATGTATCGTGCCCAAGGCAAGTAAAAGACAATAAAACAGGAAGGGCACAATTCATTGTGCCCCTACACCTAAATCCTAATTTCTTTAACGCGATAATCGATACGCAATACGCGATACGATATACTAACGACTAATTCAATTGGTCAATCGGTAAATCGGTAAATTGATACTAACTGGTAAACAGGGTAACTGGGTAAATAATACACAATATACGATTCTAAATTACTATACGCTAAACGCTGTACGCTGTACGCTAGAAAAGGAAA
>NCRO01000135.2 GCA_002849045.2 Candidatus Sediminicultor secundus | reverse complement strand
CTCTTTTATATCTACCTGACAAATAATTAATTTTTTATTTTCAGGGTGTTGGCTCATGGAAGTTATCTTGCCCACAACTACTTTTTCTATCTCAGTAGATATATTTTCCATCCTCTCTAAAATTATGCCATTTATAGTCAATCTCTGAGCAAGCTCTTCAGCTGACATATCTATATCAACATATTCTTTTAATAAATTATAAGAAACCTGCATTTTTTCTCCCTCCCTGTCTCATCGTATTGCGTATCGCGCTTGTTTCCCCCTCACCCTAGCCCTCTCCCCCGAAGGGGAGAGGAAATAAAGATTCTGCATATATATTTTTAGATTTTCTTTGTAGGAGTCGGATTTATCAGCCCCGTTTTTCGCGGGTTTGATGAATCAAACCCCTACCTCTTAAATATTATACGCTACATGCTATCTAATATTCTAGCTTCTAATTTCTTGATTCTGGCTTCTATTTTTTTGCAAGATACGAGATACTAGATACGAGATACGAATTTAGAATTGTTTTAAAAATCTTAAATCGTTTTCAAAAAATAATCGGATATCATTTATACCATATTTTAGCATGGCAATTCTTTCAGCTCCCATTCCAAAGGCAAAGCCTGAATACTCTTCTGGATCATAACCGACCATCTCTAAAACTTTCGGATGTACTACTCCTGCTCCCATAATCTCTAACCAGCCGACGTAACCACAAGATTTACATCCTTTACCTCCACATAATAAACAGGACACATCCACTTCAGCCCCAGGTTCAACGAATGGAAAATATCCCGGCCTAAATCTTACTTTCCTATCTTTACCAAACATTCTATGCACAAAAACTGTTAAAACTCCTTTTAAGTCACCAAAAGTAATGTCTTTATCTACTGCCAGGCCCTCTATCTGATGAAACATGGGGGAATGAGTACTATCGGTAGCATCGCGTCTATAACATTTTCCCGTAGCAATAATTCTAACCGGTGGTTTCTGATTTTCCATCGTACGGATTTGTACAGGAGAAGTCTGGGGACGGAGGAGAATATCTTTGGTAATATAAAAAGAATCCTGGTCATCTCTGGCGGGATGGTCTTTGGAAATATTAAGTGCTTCAAAGTTATAATAATCTAATTCTACTTCCGGGCCTTCTTCTATCTTAAATCCTAAACTTAAAAATATTTCCTCAATCTCTCTTAAAACCAAATTAATGGGATGAGTAGTTCCTCTATTTAATTTTCTCCCTGGAAGAGTAATGTCAATACTTTCTCCCTGTAATCTTTTTTCTTTCTCCAGTTTTTCAATTTCTACCTCTTTTGTCTTGAGCAACTCTTCAATCTCTCTTTTAGTTTGGTTTAATAACTGCCCAGCTTTTGGCCTTTCCTCTGGCGAAAAATTTCCCAACTTTCTCAACAGGAGGGTCACTTTCCCTTTTCTACCTAAATATTCTACTCTTAATTTCTCAATACTCTTTAAATCCTTAACAGTGTTTAGTTTCAAAACAATTTCTTTTTTAATATCTTTTATCTTATTTTCCAATAGTATACCCTCCTTATCATTAATGGTCCCGATAAAATAAAAAAAGGTTTACAATTTTCTTCGCCTTGCAAAGGGACGAAAATTATAAACCTTTTCCGCGGTACCACCCTTCTTGATCTACTTTTTATTAAGTAAATCCGTACTTTCCTCCTTATAACAGTGGAGTACTGGCAAAACTTACTTTTTAAAATTTCAGTCTGCAGTTCTAAAGCGAATTTCAGTTATTGCCTAACCAGACTAAATATCGAGTTAGCTATAACCTACTTATCTTTATTATAACTTTTAACAAAAAATATTGTACAGATATTAATGCGTATAAAAATAAACTTAATTTACACTTTCTTTAGCAACTTTCACTACACTAACAAATGCTTCAT
>NCRO01000001.1 GCA_002849045.2 Candidatus Sediminicultor secundus | reverse complement strand
CTTCGTGCTTCTCGTCTTCACGCTCTTTTCCCTCTTTCTACTTTATTGTTTTTTTTTTTCTATCTACGCGAGTCCATAGTGATCTACCCGTCCGTAGTCGTCTGCAGCGTCCGATTTGTATAAGATACAGGGTCAGGTCTTCACATTTGACATAACATCTCAGGCTATTTCTCTAGGGGTAAGTTATGTCAAATGTGAAGACCTGACCCCCTAATAACAGCAAATTATTATAATTTTGTGAGTGACTATTCTTACAGAAAAAAAAGGAGGTGAGGGGATTTCGTAGTTAATTCTAATGTTATGGCTAGTTAATTTGCTAAAATGATTTGTTTTTTATGTATTTTAAAATAATCAAAGGAGAATTAAAATGAAAAGAATAAAAATTTTTTTAATTATTAGTGTGTTAGTATTGGCTCTTAGCGTAGCTTCTTTGGGAGTGATGGCTGCTGATAAACTACCGGTAGTTATCGGTCTTCAAGCTCCAATTACTGGTGCAGCCGCAATTGAAGGTGAAATGGCTAAACAGTCTGTAGAAATTGCAGCCCAAATGATCAATGAAAAGGGTGGAATTTTAGGCGGTAGAATGATTGAAATCAGAGTTGCTGATGATGGTTGCCAACCAAAAGCAGGCGCGTTAGCGGCAATGAAATTAATATCACAGAAAGATATAGTTGCTGCCATTCAAACCTACGGTTCTTCTGTCACCCAACCTGCTTCTGATATATACGAAAAATTTAAAAAAGTAAATGTTGCTTATGGCGCAACTGTTACCGGTCTTACCGAAAGAGGGTTAAAGTATTTCTTTCGTACTTGTGGAAGAACTGATACTCAAGGCCAATTTTTTGCAGACGAAGTAGTTTCTCTCTTCAATGCTAAAAAAGTAGCCATTATGCATGATAACCAGACCTTCTCTTTAGGACTTGCTGAAGATACTAAAAAAGCTTTACAACCTAAAATGGATGCTGGAGAAGTAGAATTAGTCTACTTTGATGCAATTACACCCGGAGAATCTGATTATACTGTTCCTCTGACTAAATTAAGAGAAACCAATCCGGATATATTCTATTTCACCGGTTATTTCCCGGAAGCAGGATTAATAATCAGACAAGCCCGCGATATCGGAATTACAGCAGTATTTGTAGGCGGAGATGCGGCCATTAATGAAGATTTCATTAATATTGCCGGCTTAGAGTATGCTGCAGGTTGTTATCAAACCCAGGAAGCTTTAATCGAGTATTTTACCAATCCTGAAGCAGTGGCATTTAAAGAAGCATATATGGCAAAATATAATACTCTTCCATCCAGCCCCTGGTCAGTTTATGCTGCCGATGCTCTCTACGTACTTGCAGAAGCTATCGATAAATCTGGTTCTACCGATTCAGATGTTATTGCTGATTATCTGAGAAATAAGATGGACAAATTCCCCAGTATTACCGGTCCAATAAGTTTTGATGAAATTGGTGACCGTGTAGGAACCGGAATTAATCTTTATGTAGTAAATGCAGATGGAAGTTTCGGAATTTATGGAAAATAAAATAAAAATGAGGTAAGATACGAAGATGAAAATCATATTAGAGCAGTTACTAAACGGATTGACCATAGGTTCATTTTATGCTCTTATTGCTCTCGGTTATTCCATGGTATACGGGGTAATGAAATTGATTAATTTTGCGCATGGAGATTTATTTGCCCTGGGTTCTTACCTTGGATTTACCCTTCTCGTATCAGGCTCTGCCTATGCTACCGTTACCTTTGGTATATGGGGCGGTATGATTGCGGCTATGTTAATAGCCGCAATCGGCATAGGAATTGCCGGTACTTTAATAGAGCGAATTGCCTATCGTCCAATATATCCAGCTGGCCGGCTTCCTGCGGTAGTATCAGCATTAGGTGCTTCAATTGTAATACAAAATGGGATAATGGTGGCTTGGGGCCCACGCCCGCAAGCTTATCCCTCACAGGTTGTTCCTTCGGTTATGTTAAATATTGGAGGAATTAAAATTACTTTATTACAAGTTATAATTTTATTGATTTCTTTTATGCTTATGGGACTTTTATATTACATTATTCAAAAGACCACTTTTGGCGCAGCTATCCGTGCTTGTGCTTTGGATAGAGATACTGCCGCCTTAATGGGGATAAATATTGAAACAATTATATTTTTTATCTTTGCTTTAGGGCCGGCTTTAGGCGGAATGTCAGGAGTAATGGTAGGTATGTATTATAGGAAGATTAGTTTTATTATGGGATGGAATTATGGGTTAAAAGCCTTTACTGCTACTATCCTGGGAGGCATCGGCAATATCCCGGGAGCAATGCTGGGTGGACTTCTTTTAGGAATATTGGAAATGTTAGGTTCTGTTTACCTTTCTACTGCCTATAAGGATGTGTTTGTATTTTTAATTTTGATATTAGTATTAATTTTTCGTCCCACAGGTCTTTTGGGTGAAAAAATTGCAGAAAAAGTATAAAGGGGCGAAAAAATGAAATTAAACAAAACTATAAACCAAAAAAATAGTATATTTAAAAATTGGCTGATTATCTTAGTAGCAATTTTATTTATAACATTACCTTTTATAATAAATGCTTATTGGGTAGATGTCTTATTTTTTTTCGGAGTCTATGCTCTCTTAGGACTTAGCTTAAACATTGTTTTAGGAGAAGTAGGGCTTTTTGATTTAGGACATATGGGATTTATGGCTATCGGAGCTTACACTACAGCAATTCTTAATACCACATTTGGAATTCCTATAATTGTTTTACTGCCAGTAAGTGCAATTGCAGCAGGTGCCTTTGCCTGGTTAGTCTGTTCTCCAATTATCCATTTAAGAGGGGATTACTTATGTATTGTAACTATCGGAATGGGTGAAATTGTACGGCTTACTTTGAATAACAATCCATTTGGAATAACCGGTGGTCCAAATGGAGTCTTTGGAATTGATTTTCCTTCATTGGGCAATATTTTTGTAGTTGATAATTCTACTAAATTTTATTATTACATATGGATAATAGTCGGCCTGACTATCATTGGATTAGTTAATTTGCAGCGTTCACGTATAGGTAGGGCCTGGAACTGTATCCGAGAAGATGAAATTGCTGCAGAGGCTACCGGGATTGATGTTAGGTATTATAAGTTATTGGCTTTTGTTTTAGGAGCAGGTTTAGCTGGTGTAGCCGGTAATATATATGCTACAAAATTAATGATGGTTTCTCCGGAGAGTTTTAACTTTATGGAGTCCTGTTTGCTCTTCTGTATTGTATTAATCGGAGGAATGGGTTCTATACCCGGAGTGTTAATTGGGGCCGCCGTAATCAGTCTTTTCCCGGAATTTTTCCGAACTTTTGCCCTATATCGAATGCTAATTTTTGGAGCAGCAATGGTGGCTATGATGGTCTTTAGACCCGGTGGTATTTGGCCCAGGAAAAGAGGATTCGTTAAACTCGAATCGCTTCTAATGAAAGCAGGAGAAGAAAATGGCTAAAGACAATAATGATACGAAAACAATAATAAGAACCAAGCAAGAAAACGAAGAAATAAATAAAATTAATAAAGTTGTTTTGCAAACAGGCAAACTGACTAAAAAATTCGGTGGTTTAATTGCGGTAAACAATTTTAACCTTAAAGTGAGTCAAGGGCAAATAAGCAGTTTGATAGGCCCTAATGGAGCAGGAAAAACTACCGTTTTTAATGTAGTTACCGGCATATATAAAGCTGATGGAGGAAAAGTTCTTTTTAAAGGGGAAGACCTTGTGGGCAAAAAAACCCATCAGATTATAAAAAAGGGAATTGCGCGAACTTTTCAAAATATCCGACTTTTTTCCAATATGACCTGTCTGGAAAATGTTATGGCCGGCCAGCACTGCCGTAGTAATGAAGGAACCTGGGCTTCTATTTTACAAACTCCCGGACAAAAAAAAGAAGAATTAGAAATTAAGAAAAATGCTGAAAACCGACTTCAACAGGTCGGATTATGGAAATATCGAGATGAATTAGCGAAAAACATTGCTTATGGTAATCAAAGAATGTTAGAAATTGGTCGAGCCTTGGCTACCAATCCAGATTTATTAGTTTTGGACGAACCAAGCAGCGGCCTAAATGATAAAGAATCTGAAGATCTGATGGACTTTCTTAAAGAAATAATAAAAGATAACTTAACTATTTTACTTATTGAACACGATATGAATGTAGTAATGGGAATTTCTCATTGGGTTACAGTAATGGATGAAGGTAAAAAAATTGCTGAGGGTTTGCCCGAAGATATATATAGCAATCCTCAAGTAATTGAAGCTTACTTAGGCAAAGACGAAGAGGAGGAGGAAATAGGAATATGACTACATTGTTGAAAGTAGAAGATTTAAAAATATATTATGGTTCTATTGAAGCTCTTAAAGGAATTTCACTTTCAGTTGACGAAGGTGAAATAGTTACCGTATTAGGAGCAAATGGGGCCGGGAAAAGCACTCTTTTAAGGGCTATCTCCGGGTTATTGCCCATCCGCAGCGGAAAGATTAAGTTAGACGACCAAGAACTTAACAATGTTAAAGCATTTAAAATAGTTATGGAGGGTATTTCGCACGTACCCGAGGGTCGAAAAGTATTTGCAACTCTTACAGTCGATGAAAATCTTAATTTGGGTGCATATACTCGAAGAAAAGACAAAAAGAATATCAAAGAATCTAAAGAAAGGGTTTATGATTTATTTCCTATTCTTAAAGAGCGACGTAATCAATTATCCGGAACATTATCAGGTGGTGAACAGCAAATGTTAGCAATGGGAAGAGGTTTAATGAGCACCCCCCGTATCTTACTTCTGGATGAACCTTCTCTGGGTTTAGCTCCCTTATTAGTAAAACAAATTTTCCAAATTATCCGTGAAATTAATGATCAAGGTATATCAATATTATTAGTAGAACAAAATGCTCGCAAAGCATTAAGTATCGCTGATAGGGGATATGTGCTGGAAACCGGGAATATTACTATTAGCGGGCTGGCTTCCGATTTAAAGAGCAATCAAAAAGTCCAGGAGGCCTACCTGGGAGGCGCTGCCCTTAAGAAGAGAAAATAATATTAGTCGTTAGTGAATAGTAGAACTAGCGTGGAGCGTTTAGCGTATAGCGCATAGAATAATTAGTATCGAGTATCAAGTATATAGTATATAGTGAGGAAGAAGAAGGAATTCAGGAGACAAATTAAGATAGTATATAGTATTAAGTATTGAGTTAAGAAATTAGCATATAGTAAAGAAAACGAAAGAGAAAGATAAAAAATCAGAAGCTATTTGTAGGGGCACAATGAATTGTGCCCTTCTTTGTTTTGCTAATCCTAAACTAGATACGATTCACGAGATACGTATTAAGTTACCCAGTTGACCAGTTGAAATAGTTGTTAGTTTCAAATACGAAATGCAAGATAAATTAGTACAAAAAGACATGGCATACCGTATCTCTGCTTTTCTTTTGTAGGGGCGCAATGAATTGTGCCCTCGCCATATTCTTACCTAATTTCTACTATGGGCACGATGCATTGTGCCCCTACATTACCATTTTGTTTACTTTTTAGATTGCAATCATATATTAAATGCTAATAAAAATTAAAATTATTGATAAATGTTGCTATTTTTGATATATTAAGCATAAAATAGTATATCGTACAAAATACAGTAATAAGTGATGAGTAATGTGTGACAAGTAATAAGTTTCAGGTTACAAGTTGCGGGTTTCAAGTTTGATAAAAGAAGGGCACAATTCATTGTGCCCCTACACCTGAATCTTGGTTTCTTTAACGCGATACGAATACAATATAGAGGACAAAAAATTATGATTAAAAAAGAGGAAAAAGTATATTTTGATAACGAACTTACCGGTTTAAAGGAAAGTCTAACAAAGATGGCAAATTTAGTCGAAGAAGCAATTGATATGTCTATAAAGTCTTTAGTTGAGCAGGATTTAGATTTAGCGGCAAAGGTAATTGAAAACGATGATATAATTGATAAAATGGAATTAGATATCGAAGAACAGTGTTTGCAGATGATTGCTCTACGTCATCCCATTGCCAAAAATTTAAGGATAATCGGCTGTGGTTATAAGACCGTATCTGACTTAGAAAGAGTAGCAGATCATGCCGTGAGTATAGCCAAAGCCAGCCAATATTTGTCTACCAAATCTATGGTAAAACCTCTAATAGACATCCCTCGCATGGCTGAGATTGCTCAAAATATGCTGAAAGATGGCTTAAATGCCTATTTCAGCGGAGATGTAGAATTAGCCAAGGAAGTATGGGCAAGAGATAAGACGGTTGACGATTTGGATGAACAGATATTTCGTGAACTCCTAACTTTTATGATGGAAGATCCTCACACTATTAGTAGGGCGATTCATTTGATTTTTGTTTCTAATAATATTGAACGGATTGCCGACCATGCAACAAATTTAGCAGAGAGAGTAGTATATATCATTAACGGAGAAAGAATAAAAAATTATTCCAAAAGCAATAAATAAATATAGAACATAAAACTCTGAGATTAATTGAATTGTATAGGAATTTACTTTTTCCGTAAGCCCTAATTTGTATCTCGTATCTCGTATGAAATACAGTAATGAGTAATATGTAATGAGTAATAAGATAATATTTATGAATTTGTAAAAACAGGTCACTTATTACCTGTTACACATTACACAATTTGCTGGTAAACTGGTTAACTTAAGCGACTGGTAGACCGGGTGACCGGTAGACTGGAAGACCTGAAGATTTTATAGGTTTTGAGTTTTGAATTATGATTTTGTGTTTTTAGCTTTAAGCTATTAGTTGTACAATGATAGCTGAAAAATAAAAATTGTATTTAAATCTAACGACTATTCACTAACGACCAATTAAATGAATGTTTATATTTTTTTCTTTGAATAATTAAAAAGCAAAAAATAAATAAAAAAAAGGTTATAGTTTGTGGAAATAATCAAAAATAATTTGGAAATAATAAATGAAAAAATAAAAAAAGCAGCCTTAAAGGCGAACAGAAACCCTCAGGAAATAAAATTAGTAGCCGTAACCAAAACTGCTACCATAGAGCAAATAAAAGAAGCTATAAGTGCTGGGGTAAAAATAATTGGCGAAAATAAGGTTCAGGAAGCCAAAGAAAAATATCAAATTTTGAGTGCCGATATAGAGTGGCATTTGGTTGGACACCTGCAGACTAATAAGGTAAAATACGCTGTAGAAATATTTGATCTTATTCACTCTGTAGATAGTATAAAATTAGCCAAAGAGATAGATAGACGCTCCCTGCAATTCGGGATGATTACCAATGTTTTAGTTGAGGTGAATGTTTCCGGGGAAGAAACAAAATATGGAATTAAACCAGAAGAAGTAGAGCCTTTTTTAAAAGAAATATCTGAATTTTCCAGAACAAGGGTCAGAGGCTTAATGACTATTGCGCCAATAGCGGAAGACAAAGAAGAAGTTCGGCCATATTTTAGGAAACTCAGGGAATTATTTAAAGAAATAAAGAGTAAAAATATAAAGAATGTTAAAATGGACTATCTTTCTATGGGTATGACTGAAGATTTTGAGGTAGCTGTTGAAGAAGGTGCTAATATGGTTAGAATTGGCAGGGGAATATTCGGTTTTCATTAATAAAATATTTACAACTATTACTTAATTGTATAGGAATTAGCTTTTTTTCGTAAGCCCTAATTCGTGTATAGTCAATAGTATTCGAGCGTATAGTATATAGCGAAAAACGGAAAGCGCAAAACTTAAAGCCATAGCTCAAAATTTACAATTTAAATATATTGTTTTATATATTGATTTTCATCTTTCTTATCTCGCACGCTCTATAGTAAAAATGAAAAGATAAAGAAGCAAAAACAGAACTTAAAATTTAATATTGAGAGAAAAGGTTTTGAGTTTTGAATTATGGTTTTGCGTTTTTAGCTTTAAGCTTTTAGTTGTGCAATGATAGCTGAAAAATTGTATTTGAAATTAACGACTAATTTAGATAAAAAGGATAAATTGATAAAAACGGAAGGAAAATATTATATATGTTTTTACTGATTCAAATAATTAACACAGTTTTCAGACTTTACAGTTATTTAATTTTAGCGAGGATATTTTTAACCTGGATACCCGTAGATCGCTACAACCCTGTGGTGCAGTTTATCTATAGAGTTACCGAACCGGTTTTAGCACCCTTTAGGATTATATTGCCTTTAGGAGGCATGGGGTTTGATCTTTCTCCGATAATTGTCTTTTTTTTACTAAACTTGCTTCAAAGAGCACTAATTAATATACTTGTTAGTATAGCTCTTTAAAGCATATACAAAATAAATTTAATTGATGAAATATTAAATGAGGGAGGATAATTGAATGAGAATTACACCAATGGATATCGAACAACAAGAATTTTCTAGGTCATTCAGAGGTTACAACGAAGAAGAAGTGGATGATTTCTTAGACAAGATAGTAAAAGACTATGAAGAATTAATAAATGAAAACGTAAGACTTAATGAAGAAATTGAGAGGATGCAAGAAAAATTAAAAGAGTTTAGTCAGATTGAAGAAACTCTAAGAAGTGCTTTGTTAAACGCCCAAAAATCAGCCACAGAAATGAAAGAAAAGGTAGAGGATGAAGCAAAAATAATTATAGAAAAAGCGGAGATGGAAGCGAAGTCGTTAAAACAACAAGTCATTCAAAGAGAAGACCTGGTGAAAAACGAAATCGATAATCTGCGGAGATATAAATTTAATTTTAAAGAAAAGTTTAAATCGATGTTGAATTTATACCTAAAAATGATTGAAAGTGAGGATTTTGAGGAAAAAGGAAATTACAAGATTGAAGAAGAAGTTTCTAAAGAGAAAGCAGAGAAAAGAGTTTCCGGAGAGAAAGTAGATAAATTAGAAGGATTAGGCATAGAAGAAAATTTTAAAATCAAAGAAACAGAAGATGAGCAACGATATCAATAATTATTTTAAAATTACGGGGAATGACATTATAATTAAGATTAAAATTGTCCCCGGTTCATCTAAGAATAAAATTGTCGGAGTATATAATGACGCTTTAAAGATTTCCATCACTGCCCCGCCGGTCGAAGGTAAAGCCAATAAAAAATGTATTGCCTATTTAGCTAAATATTTCGATGCAGCGAAATCAAAAATTGAAATAATTTCGGGGCAAACCAGCAAAAATAAACTTATTAAGATTTACGATATCAGCCAAAAAGAATTTTTAGAAAAATTAGAAAAAATTAGTTGAGAATTCAAAATTCCAGTGTAGGGGTACAATGAATTGTGCCCTTCTTTTGTAGTTCACAAACAGGCGGCGGGCTTGCTTTCGTGAAAACGGGGAATGCCTATCCTATAAGGATAAGCGGGTTCGATGAATCGAACATTTTAGTAGGACAGGTTGGCACTCAATATTACTTGAGTGCCAACCTGTCCTACTTTGGGCACGATGCATCGTGCCTCTACTTAGACAGGCGAGACGCCTGTCCTACAGTTTTTATATCGATCATTAAGGGCGTATGCAATACGCCCTTACTTTTTTAAAACCTGCAATTTGCAACCCGAATCTTATTACTCATTACTCATCACTGTATTTTACTCGATACTTATTTGCTATCTCGCTTTCACTTGCTGCCCGCAACTATACGCTCTACGCTACACGCTCCATGCTTTTTTCTATTTTCTCAACCAGCTAACCAGGTAACTAACTAACCAACTAACTAATTCCTAACGATATACGATATACGATATACGACATACGAGAAACATTGACACAAACCGATTTAATATGCTATTATTACAAAGATTAAAAATAGAATAGTTATTTATTTAATTTGAGGAAGAGTAGGTAGATACAATTTAACAGCGAGCAGGAGCAGTGGAAGCCTGTAAATTCTTTCTATCCAAAATCGTCTCAATATTTCTAATCGAAAATGGTTTAAAAGTAGATTAGAGCGGTGAACATCGTTAAAAACTGGAGTATATTTATTTATCTATTTAAATATATTTACTCATTGAGTTCATTATCCGTGAGGTAATGATAAAAATTAGGTGGTACCACAAGAACTTCTAACCTCTTGTCCTTTTACGCGGCAAGGGGTTTTTATTATATATATTATGGTTATTGCCCAAGAAGTAAACAGAATAGTAATGTAGGGGCACGATGCATCGTGCCCACAGAAGAAATTAGGTAATAATACGGTGAGGGCACAATTCATTGTGCCCCTACAGGATAATTATAAACAAAAAGCCAAAATTACTATAAAATTGCTTACGATACACTGTGTATATACTATGTTTTTAAATATTTTTTGCTTTTTGATTTACAATCATATTATTATATAAATTATAAAGCACGAGGAGAGATTCAAATGGAATACAAAGATACCTTAAATTTACCGAAAACAAAATTTAAAATGAAAGCAAACTTAGCCAAAGAAGAGCCTAAATTGTTAGAATTTTGGGAAGAACAGGAAACGTATAAGAAAGTATTGAAGAAAAAGAAAAATCTGAAAAAATACATCTTGCATGACGGACCTCCATATGCTAACGGTAATATACATATAGGAACCGCTTATAATAAGGTATTAAAAGATATAATTCCTAAGTATAAATCGATGAAGGGATATGATGCCCGCTATGTTCCTGGTTGGGATACCCATGGCTTACCCATAGAGTTTCAAGTTACCAAAGATATGAAAATTGGTTTAAACGAGGTAGACCCGGTTGAGCTAAGGAAGAAGTGCAAAGATTATGCTAAACATTATATCAACGTGCAAAGGGAAGAATTTAAGCGATTAGGAGTAATGGGAGAATGGGAAAATCCTTATTTAACCCTTAACCCTGCTTATGAAGCGGAACAGATAGAAATATTTAAAAAGATGTTTTCTAAAGGATATATCTATAAAGGATTAAAACCGGTATTTTGGTGTGCTAATTGCGAAACAGCTTTAGCAGCAGCAGAGATAGAATATTACGACAAAGAATCTTCTTCCATATATGTTAGGTTCTTGGTAAAAGATAGTTTGGAAAAAATATTCCCGGAGAGCAAAGAAGAAGAAACCTATGTACTTATTTGGACTACTACCCCCTGGACTATTCCCGGCAACATGGCTATTGCTCTTAATCCGGATATTGAATACAGTTTAGTTAAAACAGAAAAAGGAAATCTCTTGTTAGCTTCCGCCTTAGTGGAAAAAGTAATGAAAGAAATTGAAATTGCTGATTATAGGATTATTGGTAAAGCAAAAGGCAAATTATTTGAAGGTTTAAAGTGTAAACATCCTATTTTTGATAGAGACTCGATAATTGTATTGGGAGACCATGTTTTATTGGATGAAGGGACAGGGTGTGTACATACCGCTCCCGGACATGGACAGGATGATTATGAGATAGGAGTAAAATACAAAATACCCATATTTACCACTCTTGATAGCCAGGGAAAATTTAACCAAGAAGGTGGAAAGTTTAAAGGATTAACTTATAAAGAAGGAAATACTGCGGTAATAGAAGAGTTAAACAAGAATGGAACTTTATTGAAGGTTGGCAAAATAATGCATTCTTATCCCCACTGCTGGCGTTGTAAAAAACCGGTAGTATTTCGGGCGACCGAGCAATGGTTTGTTAATATCGAAGCTTTTCGTGATTTAGCCCTAAAAGAAATAGAAAAGGTTCAATTTGTTCCTTCCTGGGGTAAGGAAAAAATATACGGTATGGTGGAGAACAGAACCGACTGGTGTATTTCCCGCCAAAGAGTATGGGGAGTGCCCTTACCGGTTTTCTACTGTAAAGGATGCGGTGAAATTATAGTAAATGAAGAAACCATAAGTTCGGTTAAAAAATTGTTCCTGGAAAAAGGTTCAGATTCCTGGTTTGCCCTGTCAGCCAAAGAAATTCTACCTAAAGATTATCAGTGTCCTCACTGCCAGAGTAAAGATTTTGATAAAGAGAAAGATATAATGGATGTGTGGTTTGACTCCGGATGCAGTCATGCGGCTGTGCTTAAGAAGAGAGAGGAACTCCACTGGCCAGCGGAAATGTATTTAGAAGGGACAGACCAGCATAGAGGTTGGTTCCAAACCTCACTACTGACTTCGGTGGCTGCTTTTGAAAAGGCACCTTATAAGACTGTTTTGACTCATGGTTTTATTGTTGATGCAGAAGGAAGGAAAATGTCCAAATCCATAGGCAATGTCATTGCCCCTCAGGAGATTATTGAAAAATACGGAGCAGATATATTGAGATTATGGGTGGCCTCTTCTGATTATCGGACAGATATCAGGATCTCTTCTAAGATATTAGATCAATTAGTGGAAATATACCGAAGGGTTAGAAATACCGCCCGGTTTATCCTGGGAAATTTATCAGATTTTAATCCTGATACAGATGTAGTTTCTTATGATAAACTTAATGAATTAGACAGATTAGTCTTACACAATTTTCAAAGTTTGGTGAAAAGAGTAAATAAAAGCTATGATAAGTTTGAATTTCATTCCCTTTATCATGAAATTCATAACTTCTGTGCTATCGATTTGAGTTCATTTTATCTGGATATAATTAAGGATAGGCTGTATACCGCATTTGCCGATTCCGAAGAACGCCGGGCAGCTCAAACAGTATTATATCAAATAATAAATGACTTAGTTAAACTGATCGCACCGGTATTAAGTTTTACCGCAGAGGAAATCTGGCGGTACTTAAGAGAAATTGAAAAAGATGAAGAAAGCGTTTTTCTCGCTCCCTGGCCGGAAGTAAATGAAAGTTATAGGGATAGAGATTTAGAAAAAAAGTGGGACAACATCTTAAAAATCAGAAAAGATGTTTTAAAAGCCCTGGAAATAAAAAGAGGGGAAGGCTTTATCGGTAATTCTTTAGAAGCGCAGGTAAATATTTATACCGAAGATAAAGAAGTTTATGGTTATTTAATCTCCTTTAAGGAGCAGCTGGAAACCATATTTATCGTTTCTAAAACAGAAATAGTTCGCGGAGAAGGAGAAAAAGACCTTTCTTCTGATGCCTATACGGGTGTTGAATTTGCAGATGTTAAAGTACTGATAACCAGGGCACCAGGCAAGAAGTGTGAAAGATGCTGGTGTTGCAGCGAGACAGTAGGAGGAGACCAAAAATATCCGACTATTTGTGAAAAATGTGCTAAAGTAATGCATAAACATTTTGAGGAGTAAAAGAAATACCATGGGATTTATAGTTTTTGCCATATTTATTATATTATTTGATCAGGCAAGTAAATTTTATATTCAGCACAGCATGTATATAGGAGAGTCTATACCGGTAATTGAAGGGATATTTCATATTACTTATATAGAGAATCCATATACCTCCTTCGGGTTTTTAAAATATCAAACAATATTCTTTGTAGCAGCGGCATTGATTTCCCTAATTTTGGTCATTTTAATTTACAAAAAAGTAATTTTTAAAAAAGACCCTTTTATGTACATCCCTTTAACGCTTATCCTGGGCGGTGGAGTAGGCAATCTTATTGATAGGGTGAGAATTGATGGAAGGGTAATAGATTTTATAGATTTTAGAATCTGGCCGGTTTTTAATTTTGCCGATTCGGCGATAGTGTGCGGAATGTTAGTATTATTGATTCATGTTTTATTCCGCGCCCCGGAAAAAGAAGATGAGGAAGAAGGGGAGGAATGGGAAAAATATGAAGAAGAAGAAAAGGAGTAATTTTTAATGTATAGAATTTTATTTACCATTGGTTCATTTCCCATCTATTCTTACGGAGTGATGATTGCTTTAGCTTTTATTACAGCCATTCTTTTTGCTATGAAAGAAGCAAAAAGGATTGGAGAAAACCCGGAGAGAATTTTAGATATAAGTTTATATGTTATTTTAGGCACACTAATAGGAGGAAGATTAGGCTATGTGATATTTCATCTTGACTATTATCTAAAAAATCCTATTGAAATATTATATTTTAGACAGGGTGGATTAAGCTTTTTAGGAGGATTTTTAATAGCTTTTTTCCTATGTTGGTTGTATGTCAAAAGAACTAAGATTTCATTCTGGAAATTTGCTGATATTGCTGCCCCCTCCGTTGCTATCGGAATAGGGATTACAAGGATAGGTTGTTTTTTAAATGGCTGTTGTTATGGTTTGGTGTCAGAAAAATATGGACTCAAGTTTCCTGCTTTGAATATGCCTCCTACCTATTTACAGCAATTAAAAGATGGATTAATTGCCTCCGGAAGTTCCTATACACTTCCGGTAATTCCTACACAACTTTATTCTTCTTTGTACGCTTTTTTAATATTTTTTATTCTTCTGGGGATTAGAAAATATAAAAAATACGATGGATATTTGTTTTTGAATTTTTTAGTATTATATTCAATATCTCGTTTCATAATAGAATTTTTTAGATTTTACGGAGATAGTTATAAATTGTTTAATTATTTTACTGTTACTCAAGCTATTTTGATAGGTGTTATATTAGTTTCCCTGGTGTTTATGAATATTTTGAAGAAGAAAAGTAAAAAACATAACTAGCGTGAAGCATGGAGCGTGGAGCGAATATAAAAACAGTAACAAGTAATGTGTGATTTGCAATGTGTAGGGGCACGATGCATCGTGCCCACAATAACCAAAAGACCATAAAAAAAGCAGGGCACAATTCATTGTGCCCCTACAGGAAGAGAAAATTATGAATGGTAATAAATAGTAATACCAATAATTCAAATTCTTGTCACCGACATTCACTTAGATTAAAAAAATATAGTTACTCTATGCCAGGTGCATATTTTATTACCATTTGCACCTATCGTAGGGAAAATATAATCGGACCAATAATTGATGGTAAAATAAAACTGAATGTGTTAGGAAAAATAATCGTAAGAGAATGGTTAAAAACTTTTCAAATTCGTAAAAATATTCAATTAGATGAATATGTGATTATGCCTAATCATTTTCATGGGATTATAATATTAACGGAAAAAGAAGGGCACAATTCATTGTGCCCCTACAAAAACAATCAAAAACCCTATAACTGTAGGGGCACGATGAATCGTGCCCTTGACTATGAATCATTTGGAAAACCAATTCCTGGTTCAATTCCTACCATTATTCGTATGTTTAAATCTGCTGTTACTCGGGAAATTAAGCGATTGGATTATCCCTTTTTTTACTCCATATGGCAGCGAAATTATTATGAACATATTATACGTAATGAAAATGAATTAGATTGTATTCGTAAATATATTCAAGAAAATCCACTAAGGTGGCAATATGATAAGGAAAATCAAGAAGGAAAACCCGATAACATAGAAAGGAAATTCTGGAAAGATTTTTCTTAGTGCTTATCTGTATAGGGCACAATTCATTGTGCCCCTACAGGAAGAGAAAATTATAAATGGTAATAGTAATAAATAGTAATACAAATAATTTAAATCCCTTAAAAGTAATGTATAATTTGTAATGTGTATAGCGCGAGCGAATATAAAAACAGTAACAAGTAATGTATAATTTGCAATGTGTAGGGGCACGATGCATCGTGCCCACAATAACCAAAAGACCATAAAAAAAGCAGGGCACAATTCATTGTGCCCCTACACTTGAATCCTGATTTCTTAACGCGATACGATATACTAACGACTATTCACTATTCACTAACGACTAATTTAAAAAACTTGTCAAAGGACCGTTCCCTGACAGATGACAGAAAAAGAAAGAAGTTTAATATTCACAGGCGAAGAAAAAATCAGAATCGACCTCTATTTAACCCAGAAAGAAATATACCCCTCCAGATCCCAGATTCGGAATTTAATCACCCAGGGTAAAATCAAAATAAATAACAACCCGGTTAAGCCAAGTTGTATCTTGAAAAATGGGGATGTGATAGATTTAGCCCTATCCGAAAATAAAGAATTAGAGATTAAGGCAGAGGCAATCCCCTTAGATATAATCTACGAAGATGAATATCTTGTAGTGGTTAATAAACCAGCCGATATGATTGTTCACCCTGCGGGGAAAATTCGTTCTGGTACCCTGGTGAATGTCCTGCTTTACCATTGCCAGGGTTCCTTATCGGGGATAGGCGGAGTGATCAGGCCGGGTATTGTTCACCGCCTGGATAAAAATACTTCCGGTCTGATGGTAGTGGCAAAAAATGATTTGGCGCATCTTGACTTATCAAGACAGATAAAAGATCATCAGGTAACCAAAAAATATATTGCCTTGGTCCATGGTAACCTGAAAGATGATTCCGGAATTATAGATGCACCGATCGGCAGGAGTCTGAAGAATAGAAAAAAAATGGCAGTGACAGCAGAAGGGAAGAGCAGGGAAGCAATAACTCATTTTAAGGTATTAAAAAGATTTTCCGGCTATACCCTGGTCGAAGCTACTCTTCGTACGGGCAGGACTCATCAGATAAGAGTACACCTGGCTTTTATCGGCTATCCCATCGTTGGTGACCAGCTATACGGCCATAGGAGGCAGGAATTAAATATCAACAGGCAGGCTTTGCATTCTTATGTTTTAGGTTTTGCACACCCCTCGTCTAAAAAATATATGGAATTTTCTGCTCCTCTACCCAAAGACATGCAGGAATTAATTGATTACCTGGAAGGGGATGAAAGATAGAGTATTAGAATTATTTTTGAGAAAACTTCTTCATGCTCCTGATTTCTTCCAAATCTATTTTTATCCAAAGACCCTTTTCTTGAGAATAAATAACCATTCCCGGTTTAGCGTTTTTAGGTTTTTTCAGGTGTTTTTTAAGAGTATAATCGACCAACACTTTATTATCTTTTTTGGCTTTACTAAAATAAGCAGCTAAATTTGCGGCCTGAATTAAGGTGTCGAGCGGAAGAGATTGTTTGCTCCCTTTATTTTTAATGATAATATGAGACCCTTGAATGTTTTTTGCATGAAGCCAGGTATCATTGCCGGAAGCCAATTTAAAGGTTAAGAAATCATTTTGCAGGTTATTTTTCCCCACATAGATTTCCCATCCATCTTTAGAGATATATTTAACCGGCGCCAATCTGTTCTTTTCTTTTTTGGGCCTTTTGAGGGGAGCGGTGGTTTTCTTTGTCCATCCCAATTTCGTTAAGTTATTATAAATTTTGAGCAGATTGGGAAGAGAATTACTTTCTTGCTCATATAATTTTTGAAGCTCAGTCAGCTGAGCAAGCTTTAATTTATGGTTCTTTAATTGCTCGAAAATTAGAACTAAATATAAAATTAAAAAAATTCCAACCTAAAAAACCTATAGCCAAATAAAAAATTAATATCTTTATTGCTCTTAATGCTAAAGGCTGATGTTTTTCTCCTTCCTCCTCTTCCTCTAATTCCTCCTCTTCTTCATTTTCGTCATCTAATTTTATATTCACTTATATTGAAAATCCCCTTTAATATTAGCGTATAGCATATACAGTTACCCGGTTTACCAGTTGACCAGTTAAATTAGTCGTTAGTGTAAAATATAAGTTGCAAGATGCAAGATGCAAGGTGCGAGGTGCGAGTTTATTTAGTTATCCAGCTAACCATCTTCACGAGATACTATATGCTCTCTTATTCTGATTTCCGGCTTCTGGATTCTGAATACTGACTTCTATTTTCTTAGCTAAATACGATTCACGAGATACTCGGTACTTTTCTTATCTTCTATCTTCTCTTTCTTTAACTATATACGATATACGAAATTAGGGTTCTCCTAAAATCTCTATTTCTCGCTCTAATTTTATTCCAAAATTTTTCTTTACTCTTTTCTCAATCTCTTCAATTAAATATAGAATATCCCTGGCTGATGCACCGCCATTATTTATTATAAAATTTGCGTGCTTGGTAGAGACCTCTGCTTTGCCCCGAGATAACCCTTTCGCTCCAACCTTTTCTATCAATTGTCCAGCATAATAACCCGGTGGATTTTTAAATATACTACCCGCGTTGAATTTATCCAAAGGCTGCCTGATTTCTCTGATTTCAATATTTTGTTTTATTTTAAATTGAATTTCTTCTTTGTTTCCCTTTTTCAACAGCAGAGTTGCTTCTAAAATTATCACCGGCTTGCCTTTTAAACTACATCCACGATAATTAAAATTCAAATTAGGTTTGGATGTTCTTTCTATTTTATTTTCTCCGGTTAAAAAAGTTACATTTTGTACTACATCTGCCATGCAATTTCCTTTAAAACTGGTATTATTGATTATTGCTCCACCCAAAGCCCCGGGAATAGCACAGGCAAATTCTAATCCGCTCAATTCTCTATTCAAAGCTATCTTACTCAGATATACTAATGAAACTCCTGCACCTACTTTTACAATTTTATCAGAAAATTCTATTTTTTTAAAATCTTTATTTAGGTTGATTACAAAACCTCTTATCCCCTTATCCAAAATCAATAAGTTTGTTCCATTTCCAATAACCCAAAAAGGCATATTATATTCTTTGGAAATAGAAACAACTTTTTTTAAATCTTCGATATTACCAGGGCTGCAAAAAACATCAGCAGGTCCGCCAACTCTTAATGAAGTATGATTCTTCAATGGCTCATCGTATTTAATTATATGGTCAATTCCTTGTTTTTTACACTCATTTTTTATGATATCTATATTCATTTTCAAATAAAATTAAAATCCCTTTGTTTTCTTTAATTGCTTAGCCAATTCCTGGCCAACAGTCCAAATATCTCCCGCCCCCATAGTTAATATTATATCTCCGGGTTGAACAATTTCATATAAATAACTTAAAATATTATCTTTGGAAGGCAAATATTTTATCTGCCTATGGTTGGTTTTTTTAATTTCCCTAAATATGGTTCCTCCGCTAATTCCGAATATCGGTGGTTCATTGGCTGAATAAATATCATTGATAATTACACAATCAGCATCAAAAAATGCCTTACCAAACTTTTCCGCTAAAAGTTTAGTTCTGCTGTAGCGGTGGGGTTGAAATACGGCAATTATTCTTCTGTTTTGCCAGCTACTTCTTAAGGCACTCAAAGTTGCTTTAATCTCGGTAGGATGATGAGCGTAATCATCAATAATTAATATGTTATCGTCCAAATTGGCAATAATTTCCATTCTTCTATGTACACCTTTATAGGTTTCTAATATTTTAGCAATTTCCCTAAAACTTATCCCCAGTTCCCGGGCAACAGCTATTGCTGCTAAAGCATTTAGAATATTGTGATATCCAGCAACCTTTAAACAAAGGTCACCGATTTTTTCACCCTGCCAGTATATTTTTGATTTAGAATTTAACTTATCTAATTCTATATCTTTGGCCATAAGATCTGCCTTAGTAAATATTCCATAAGAAAGATGGTTTTTCCCATATTCTTTTATCAGCCTCTTCACATTATCGCAATCCTTGCACAGGATGATTCTTCCATTGTCAGGAACTTTGTCAATAAATTTCCTGAAATCTTTTAGAATATTTTCTACACTTACATAATGATCTAAATGGTCATCTTCTATGTTAGTGACTATGGCCATACGTGGATTCAATTCCAAAAATGAACCATCACTCTCATCGGCTTCTACAACTATATGATTACCTTTCCCTAATTTAGCATTCTTTTTGAAATTGTTTAGTTCTCCTCCTACTACTACGGTAGGGTCGAGGCCACTTCTTTCTAATAATAGGCTTATCATGGAAGTAGTGGTGCTCTTACCGTGTGTACCGGCGATAGCTATTCCATATTTATTATCCATAAGCCTTGCCAGCATTTTAGCCCTTTTGATTATGGTAATCTTTCTATCCCTGGCACCCCTTATTTCCGAATTAGATTCGGGGATTGCTGATGAAACTACTATTAAATCTGCCCCTTCTACATTATCTTCATTATGACCTTTAAAAATAGTTGCTCCTTTATCAGCCAATCTTTTAGTTATCTTTGAAGTTACAATATCAGAACCACTGATCTTATGACCTGAATCAAGAAGGATTGAGGCTAAGCCACTCATCCCCTCTCCACCAACTCCAATAAAATGTATATGTAATTTTTTTTCATTCATTAAATATAATTCCACCCTTTTTTCGTATATCGTATATCGTATATCGTTTAGTGAGTTGGTTAGTTAGTTACCTGGTTAGCTGGTTGAGTAAATAGAAAAAAGAATGGAGCGTGTAGCGT